>JAKAKH010000026.1 GCA_021824605.1 bacterium | reverse complement strand
GTCCTCGTGCTTGCATTCCTCTCGCTCGGCGCGTGGCTGCTTCTGGGCATTCCGCATCTTGGTTTCGCTCAAGCCCTGTCGTTCGGTCTCGTATCGTTCGTAGGCATCCTCGTGATTGCGTGCCCGTGTGCGCTTGGCCTTGCCACTCCTACTGCCATCATCGTCGGTGTTGGAAAAGGCGCGAAGGAAGGCATCCTCATCAAGGACGCGGCTACACTTCAGAAGCTCCATACAGTGAACACGGTCGTTCTTGATAAGACAGGTACGATTACGCGCGGCAAGCCCGAGGTTGCTTCGGTACGGAACTTCACGGATATGTCCGAGAACGAACTCATTGCTATTCTCGCCGCACTTGAGAAGAAGTCGGAACACCCAATCGCGCACGCCATCGTCTCCCGAGCCGAAGAAAAGCAGCTCGCTTTGGGTGCTGTAAATGGCTTCGATGCCCTGAAAGGAAAAGGAGTAAGAGGAACAATAAATGGCACGGAATACTACGCAGGCAACGCAAAGCTCGTAGCTGATTTAGGTCTTGCGCTTGATAATACGGTTCTTGGCGAAGGGACAAAGGCAGGAAATACGCCCGTCTTCCTTGCTACGAAGAACAAGCTACTCGCACTCGTTATGGTCGCTGATACCGTGAAGCCCGAAGCGAAGGAGGAAGTCGCTGCGCTCCATAAACTTGGCATCAAGGTCGTAATGCTCACTGGCGATGACAAGAACGCCGCAGCGTATATCGCCAAAGAAGTAGGCATAGATGAGGTAGTGGCCGAAGTGCTTCCAGAAGACAAGCTCAACACCATAAAGAAACTCCAAGCCGAAGGAAGGATTGTTGCTATGGCAGGAGACGGCGTAAATGATGCGCCTGCTCTCGCGCAGGCCGATGTCGGCATTGCTATGGCGACAGGAACGGATGTGGCGATAGAAACGGCGGGCATTGCACTTCTGAATGGCGACATCTCCAAGCTCGTGAAAGCCATAAAGCTCTCGAAGATAACGATGCGTGGCATCAAGCAAAACCTGTTCTGGGCATTCATCTATAACGTCGTCGGCATACCGCTTGCGGGCGGCTTGTTCTATCCGTTCTTTGGATGGCTTCTCAATCCTGTCTTCGCAGGCCTTGCAATGGCGTTCTCAAGCGTCTCCGTCGTCGGCAACTCATTACGCATCAAGTCGCAAGCCCTCTAATCCTATGAACACCTACACATTCCACATCAAGGGGATGCACTGCAATGCGTGCATCCTGCTCACTGAAAGCGAAGTGCAAGACCTGCCCCATATCAGCTACGTAAAGTCAGACCTCGTGCATCACACCATCGAGGTCGGCGGCGAGTTCGGAGACCGTACGTCTGAAGCTATCGCGCAGGAACTGACCGATGTTCTATTGAAGCACGGCTACACCGTTTCCGTTGAGAAGCAGGTGGTCGAAAAGAAATGGTCGGACTTCCTGATAGCCGTACCGATTGCGCTTGGGTTCGGCGTGCTGTTCGTGCTCCTACAAAAGCTCGGCCTCGTGAACCTCGTGAACACAGGCACGGTCTCGTACGGCACGGCGTTCCTTATCGGCATCATCGCTTCGCTCTCTACCTGTATGGCCGTCGTGGGCGGCTTGGTGCTTTCGATGTCGGCGACCTTTGCGAGAGAGGGCGATAAGGTCAAGCCGCAAATCCTGTTCCATATCGGTCGTCTTATCTCGTTCTTCGTTCTCGGAGGCGTTATCGGTGCTCTTGGAGCGGCCTTTACGCTGAACGCAACTGCCACATTCGTCTTGAGCTTGCTCATCGGGCTGGTGATGCTCGTACTCGGTATCAACTTGCTGGATGTGTTCCATTGGTCAAAGAAGCTCCAACCCTCGATGCCGAAGTTCTTGGCGAAGCGGGCGTATGGTGCATCAAAGCTCAATCATTCGCTAACGCCATTCCTTGTTGGTATCGCCACGTTCTTCCTGCCGTGCGGGTTCACCCAAGCGATGCAGATTTACACCCTCGGAACGGGCAGTTTCCTCAATGGCGCTCTCACAATGGGTTCCTTCGCGCTCGGTACGCTTCCCGTACTTGGTCTTGTGAGCTTTAGCTCCTTCAGTATCAAGAACGGCAAGTATGTAGGGGTTTTCTTCAAGACCGCAGGTCTCGTCGTTATCTTGTTCGCGCTCTTCAACCTGATGAATAGCTTGGTTGCCATCGGTATTATCCAGCCAGTATTTAGCTTCTAATCTATGAACAACAAACTCACCCCTATAGCCGTTCTTGTTGGTGCGCTTCTCATCGGAGGCGTAATCCTGTTCTCTGGGCATTCCTCACCACAAGTCGCTGGTGGCACTGCCAATAACGTGAGTATGGTGGATGGAAAGCAGGTCATTGAGCTCAATGTGAAAGGCGGCTACTCGCCAAAGCTGACCACCGCCAAAGCAGGAGTACCTACCGTACTCAAGCTCAACACGAGCGGTACGTTTGATTGCTCGTCGGCCGTTCGTATTCCGAGTATGGGTATCAGCAAAAACCTGCCGCCATCAGGCACTACAGAGATTGATTTGGGAACGCCCAAAGTCGCTACGCTGGACGGCGTATGCGTGATGGGTATGTATTCGTTCAAGATAGATTTCCAAGGATAGCGCTCCGCGAAGGCCAGTGCTTCATACAGTAGCCAGTAAAGCTGGTATGGTGATTTTGTATGCAAAGTCCGATTTACCAGCCAAAAGGACGGTTCTAACTTCGTCCAATGCCCGCAGCTCGTGGTAATGTTTAGAAATGCATGGAAAAGATACAGAAAAACAAATCTTTTTCTACGAACACGAGTTCTATGTTTTTTCAAACTATTCTTCATTTATGCTCGAATGGAAAGGGAAACTATATCCGACTTCAGAGCATGCGTACCATGCAGAGAAATTTGAAGATGAACAGTTGAAAGAGCAGATAAGAAATTGTCGCTCGGCTCACGACTCTCAAAAGTTTGCTAACGCGCACAAAACAGAGCGAAGGAATGATTGGGATACAGTAAAGCTTCGCATAATGAAAGAGATTCTCCACGAGAAGGTTGCGCAGCATTCTTATGTGAAGAAAAAACTTATTGAGTCGGGAGACAGGGAATTAATCGAGGATTCGTGGAGGGATGATTTCTGGGGGTGGGGGCCAAATAAAGATGGCGCAAACCATTTAGGCAAGCTTTGGATGGAAGTACGATCCGAAGTACTATCGAGTTAAACAGGCTCCAATGTTGGTCCAGATGGTCAGCAAAATAGGACGCAGTGAGATTTTGCTGCGGGGAGCAGAGCGAAGCTCTGCGTTCAGTGGGTTCGGAGGGCACGAGCGTACCGTGCTTCTGGTCTCATAGTCAACCTAATGCTAGGATTCAAAACATGCATTTCTCAAGAATTTTTAAAGTAAAAGAAGGAAAGTTGGAAAAATTTAAAGACTGGATGCACCAGCTCAGTACCTCGCGCCGAGAAGAGGCAATAGCCACATTTGCCCACGAACGGATAACACGAGAAGTGTTCGTTCTTTTTCAGGGCGCGGACGGGTCACACTATGTCGTCGGTTTGAATGAAGCGAGCGATACACCAGGAGAGAGTGATCCTTCTGCACCCATCAATCAAGAGCACACCGCAATAAAAGAAGAGTGCCTTGAATCATTTTCCAAATCGGGAGAAGTCCTGATGGATTTGAAGTCGTAGTTTGCTCAGTTTGACAGTTGCATCTCATACGTTACCATTGTGTTGGGTAAGGTAATTGTGCCTGTATCCACTCATCGTCAAGGGAGTGTATCGTGTCCAAACAACCTCTTTCGATCTTTTCGTCCTTGCGGGTCAGTGTCCATCCCGAACAGCAGAAGCGGCTTTCCGTAATCGATCACGAAGATTTCTCCGGTGTCGAACGCAAGGTGCGCGAGCATTTTGCCGAGCTTGGGCAACGGTTCCCCGATGACTATGTCAATCGTGGCATCCATGCCCTCAGGCAGTACTACGCAGTTGCACTTCTCGATCCGGCGAATGCGCATGCAGTCTCTCGACCGGTCGATCCGTTCTGGCATGCACACATTCTTCACACCGAGCAGTACATGGAGTTCTGCGACCGTGTCGTCGGCGAGTACATGCATCATCAGCCGCTTGATCATGCACGCCTTGATCACGTGCAGGTCATTCGGCGACTCTATGGCTACACCATCGAAGTGATGGAGAAGTTTTTCATCACTATCGATTCGGAATTCTGGCCATCCGAAGTTGGGGATGCGGAGCTGATTTGCATGCACAAGGGGAATCAGGATATCTATCAGTCGGTTCAGGCTTACCGCCTCCTCGAACCGAACGCTCGTGGCGCCGGCTCTCTCCGAGCGTAAGTCTGCGGACATTAGCGGCAACAAGGACGTCTCCTCGGAGACGTCCTCTTTTTGTCTATATAATCGTTCCTAAATAAGTTCGAATATCGTCCCAAACGGTCAGGGGCTCGTGACGGGGTATTTCGGCCCACTAACTCGAGGGGCTATTTTGCGCCTGCAGGCACGAGAGGGTCTTGCACAGACGGGTGTTATCGATACTTCCACTCGGACGGCACTGCTTGCTCTCCCGTCCGCCGTGAGTCTCACTGAAAAACCGCCGACTGGAGTCGTCGGTCCATTTTCAAATGATCTGTTCTTCGGTATGCGGGGAGACGCGGTTATTGCGCTACAGACATTTCTCGCCAAAGAACACTATCTCGCCAGCAGTAACATCACGGGGTACTTTGGACGGTTGACCCGCGCTGCAGTTGCAGCTTTCCAACAAGAGCACTCGATTGTACCCACTGCGGGCTATGCGGGCCCAATCACGCGCGCAAAAATTATCGAGAATATCGCTAGCAGTACTGCCCAGTGAGTGAATGCTAATATAGAAGTATGCATGCAAAACTATCTTTCGTGGGGGTTGCGGCGGGACTTCTCGTCCTTCTTAGCGGTTTCTTTTTAGTGAACTTCCTTTCTCACCAGGGTGCCGGAGTGTCACAAGATGCTCATCAGGATTTCAAGAATGCGACTTATACCATTGATGGCACTGCGGTGACACTCGTGAATGGGTCAGCAGAGACGCCAGCTGCACCGGGGTCAGCATCGAGTATCGTCACTCATTATTTCGGAAATGAGGCAACGGGAGATCTGAATGGCGATGGCGTGCCAGATGTCGCTTTCTTGCTGACGCAGCAAACAGGGGGCAGCGGGACGTTCTACTATGCTGTGGCGGCTCTGAAGACGAGTACGGGGTACGTGGGTACCAATGCAGTTTTGCTTGGAGATCGCATTGCGCCGCAGACGACTGAAATTAGAAATGGACAGGTGCTGGTGAATTATGCGACGCGTGCCTCGGGCGAACCGATGACCGCATCGCCGAGTGTTGGAGTGACCGCGTATCTCCGTGTGGAGGGTACGACGCTTGAGACCGTGCCCGCAGGGGGAAACGTAATCCAGGCGTTCTATAGCTGCGCTGCCGGGAAGACTATCAATGCCATTTTCCACACGGGCGCTGTGAAGCCAGCTACGACTCCAGGTGAACCACCAACGCCAACGGGAAGTGTGGCGCTCACGCTCTCCGATGGGCGTGCACTCACGCTTCCGCAAACGATCTCTGCGGATGGTGGTCGCTATGCGCTCCCGGATGATTCGTTTGTCTTCTGGGTGAAGGGCAACGGAGCACTCGTACTTGAAGGTGGGAAAGAAAAATCATACCTCGGCTGCATCACGGTCGTGCCGCAGCCTAGTGGGACGAATCTTTCGCAAGTATATGCTAACGGCACCGAAGGATTCTCTTTTCGCTTGCCGGAAGGCTATACCACGAATGCATCATATCGGTATCAGGAGCTCGGTCCGGGGAAGGATATTATCGGTACGAAATTTACTATTCCCGCATCACTCGCCGCCGGAACAAATCTCGCCGGAGATACTTATATAAGTGTTGAAACAATTCCGCAGGCGTCCACGTGTACCGCGACGCTTTTTCTCGATGCACCAGGTGCCGCGCCACAGCAGGTAACAGACAATGGTGTTGAGTATGCAGTAGCTTCTTCAACTGGTGCAGGCGCAGGGAATCGTTACGAGGAGACAGTGTATGCACTTCCGGGTACGAATCCGTGCATTGCCGTACGGTACTTCATTCATTATGGCGTGTTTGAAAATTATCCAGCGGGAAGTGTGCGCGCGTTCGATCGATCGGCACTTCTTGCGCAGTTCGATGCGATTCGTCGGACACTTACTATTCGTTGATTTCACCTTTGGGTCAGATGGTGTAGTGTGAGCAATACTAAATTTGGATAACGTATGTCGCCGAGGAAAAAAGATACATCATGGGGTGCGGTGGCTGACTGGTATAGCGAGTATCTGGGGAAGGAGGATACGTACCAGAGTAAAGTAATTCTGCCAAACTTACTTCGTTTTTTACATGCGAAGAAAGGTGAGCGGATTCTCGATCTTGCGTGCGGCCAAGGTTTTTTCACCCGGGAGGTCGTACCTCTGGGCGCTGAGGTCACGGGTGTCGATATCGCGCCCGAACTTATTGCCGTAGCACGAACACAGGTACGCGACGCTGATTTCCATGTCGCCTCTGCTTCGAAGCTCTCGTTCGCGCACGACGACACTTTCGACGCCGTGTTTTGTGTGCTTGCTCTGCAGAATATGGAAGATCTTGTTGCAGTGTTCGAGGAGGTGCGTCGTGTCCTCAAGCCAGGAGGACGGTTCCTTTTTGTACTGAACCATCCTACGTTTCGCGTGCCGCGGCGTTCGAGTTGGGGCTGGGACGAAGAGCGGCGGGTGCAGTACCGTCGTGTCGATGGCTACCTCTCAGCCGCGAAGATTCTCATCGATATGCACCCCGGTTCGAAAAAGAGCGAGCATACAATTTCCTACCATCGTTCGCTCCAGGATTTCTTCAAAGCTCTGGCGAAAGCGGGACTGGTGGCTTCGCGTCTTGAAGAATGGATCTCGCACAAGACGAGCGAGAAAGGACCGCGACAAAAAGCTGAGGACCAGGCGCGTGGAGAGATACCACTTTTCCTGGCGCTCGAAGTGCGTCGTCTGCAGTAATCGCCTCTTCGGGTGGTACACTACGAGATATGACCATGCCGACTGTTGGACAGGTGGCGCCAGACTTCACCCTCCTCGATCAGGAAGGGAAGAGTCACACACTCTCTTCGTATCGAGGGAAGTGGGTGCTGCTCTATTTTTATCCCAAGGATGATACGCCAGGGTGCACTATCGAGGCGTGTACCATTCGTGATCAGTTTCAAGATTTTCAGAAGATCGATGCGGTCGTGCTTGGCGTTTCGACTGACTCCGTCGAGAGTCATAGGAAATTTGCGGCAGCCTACCAGCTTCCGTTCACCCTCCTTGCTGATGTGCATAAGGAGGTCGTCGGGAGGTACGGTGTCTTCGGCGAGAAGAAATTTATGGGAAAGACTTATATGGGTACTAGCCGTACGTCATTTCTTATTAACCCCTCAGGCGAGATTATAAAAGTATATGAAAAAGTGAAGCCCGAGGAACACGCGGCAGAAGTGCTTCACGATCTTTCTCACGCGCAGTAGCTTCATACTCTCTCCTTGGCGGGAGTGGTAGGGTATAAGGTATGATTTCGTACCGGTGGCGTATTGGCAGTGCGGTACTTGTTCTTGTGGTGGCCGCTATCTCTCTTCTCTTGTGGAAGCGTCCGATGCCGCCAGTACCTCAGCACGAATTGATTCATCTTACGTCACCTTTGCCGAATGCTGAGATTAGTAGTCCACTAACGCTTACTGGCGAGGCGCGCGGCAATTGGTATTTCGAAGCAAGTTTCCCCGTGTTTCTTACTGACTGGGACGGGAAGATTATTGCGCAGAGTATCGCGACAGCGCAGGGTGACTGGATGACAACGGCATTTGTGCCGTTTACCGCAACACTTACGTTTACGACTGCGGATATCTCCGGTCAGTACGCAAAGAGAGGCACGCTCATTTTAAAGAAAGATAATCCCTCGGGATTACCGCAGTACGATGACGCCGTGGAGATTCCTATCCGATTCAAATAGAAGGGAGCGTATACTGAACGTATGAAGCGCGTCGGCAGCATTTTCGGATGGGTTCTTGCACTGGTTGTCTTGTCTATCGCGAGCATCAATATATATATTCACAGCACAACAAGGCAGTATCTCTATACCAACTTGAGTGAGGTGCCAAAAGCAGAGGTGGCACTTATTCCGGGTGCGCCGCTTCTCGCTGACGGGACTCCGGCGCCTATTTTCACCGACCGGGTGAATATCGCCCTCGCGCTCTATAAGGCAGGGAAAGTTGCGAAGATACTCGTGTCGGGAGATAACAGTACCCTGAGTCATAATGAAGTGAATCCGGTTCGAGTGCTGCTCCTTCGAGAGGGTATTCCCGCGCAAGATATCTTTCTGGATCATGCGGGGTTCGATACGTACAGCAGTATGTATCGAGCCAAGTACATTTTCGGGGTTTCGTCGCTCATTATCGCTACCCAGTCATTTCATCTGCCGCGTGCAGTGTTTATTGCGCGGGCGCTCGGGATGGAGGCGTACGGTATGAATGCTGACGTCGGTCACATACTTCTCCGTAACTATGTGCGAGAGGTCTTCTCAGATGAAAAAGCATTGTTTGATCTTGCGTTTCAAGTACGGCCGAAATTTCTAGGCGATGCCATACCCATTATGGGTGACGGGAGGAAGTATCCGTGACTGTAGAGAGGGGTGTTGACATCCCTGTAAGAAGGGTATAATGTACTCGAGTCGACCCGAGAGGGCCGATTTCGCGTTTTGGGGTATCCCCGAGACACTTCTGTTCTACTGAGGAGTTCTTTCTATATGAACAAGCAACAGCAATCGCGCCGTGGCACCCCGCTGGTGTCCATTCAGGTCAATGGCGTCAGCATGCGCATCGATCCGGCGAGCATCGGCAAGAGCCATCGCAAGGTGCATCACGGCGAGTTCAAGGGTACGCAGGTCAACAGTCCGGCCACCTTCGCGGTGGGCGACAGCGTCATCCTCTGGCCCGACGCCGACAAGTCGACGGTCACGACCATCGGCAAGGCCGAGCTCGGTGTGCTCGCCACCAGCTTCTTGCGGGACGAAGGCTTCGACATCTCGCTGGCCGCGCCGCGCCGCTGATCTTCTGTTCACGGCTTCGTAGTTAATGCGACGCCAAGGCACTCTCTCCGAGAGTGCCTTTTTCTATCCTACATAGGGGCAAGGGGCG
>JAKAKH010000015.1 GCA_021824605.1 bacterium | reverse complement strand
ACGATTCCTGGATCGCGTCGTAGCCGGCGAGTGTGATGCCGGCCTCGCCATGATCCTTAATGACCTTCAGCCGAGCTTCCAGGGCTTCTGCCTCTTTCTTTCCAATCGTCTCGATGGCATAGCCCCTGGCATCAGCGTCGAGACGTACGGTTGTGGCTTTTTGTCTCGCAACATATTCGGCAGTCGTTGCCTCTTCGTGTTGCTTCTTCGAGTCTCCTGACAGTTCGATGGTCTGCAGGTCGGCAGTGCGTATCACTACGCCGTAGCGCCCGTGCAGGCCCTTGGTTGGAGAGCCTGTGCCATCATCTGGCAATTTCTCCGTGAGCTCGATGATCGGCTTCGAGAAGCTGGTCAAGTCCTTCGTGGAGATCAATTCTTGGAATTGTTTTTCTCCCACATAGGTGCGTACGTGTCGATTGATGGCGGCAGTTACCCGTCGCATCCAGTCTTCGCCCGAGAACAGCGCCCGGTAGGGATTGCGCACCGCGACCGTGACAAGCGTGAGCTCGTCGGTCTGGAGTCGATCACTCGTCTCCGCGCCGTTGGTCACGATGGCATAGGTGAAGTCTGCTGCGTAGATGAAGTCGGTTGCTTCAGCACGAGGGAGAACTTCTTCCTTTCCGCTTTGCCCGGTGTAGGTCTCGTTCCATTCGAATGCGTAGACGTAGACATTGTGTGCCCACGGCCACCCGACCCAATAGAGGCCAAGGTGTTTCATCCATCGTGGCCGATCGTCGTACTGATCATCTTTTTTATCTTCGTGACGGATGATTTCCCATTGAGGAGCACCTGCATTGAACCAATTCTTTTTAGGATCAGGATCGTTCAGATGATGTCCTTCGAACGACATAATGAATCGCTCGAACGACTTCCCGCGCATGATGGCTTTCACGGTACCTTCTCTCACGGTGGTGAAGAAGATATTCTCCCTTGCGATCCACTGGAGGAAGAAGGGGGTGGCGAGAGCGATGCTGGCGAGCAGCAAGACACCAAGAAAGGTGAGGATGTAGAACATGATGTTTCCAATCAAAGGTCATATCCAACTCGAAATGAGCGGATTCTGCCGCTCATAATACACAAAAGTATAGAAAAGTCAAGTACTGTGCTGGGAGAGGCTTGGTCACGCTTTACTAATTCGCGCCGCTCATAAGTATGCGCGACCCCGGCTCGCCGTACTCGAAGACTCGCACAAGGCTCCGCCCTTCAAGTCTCTCGCGCACCCTGCGTAGGCAGGGTGCTTCCCAGCACGTTCTTCGCTTCGCTCATTACTGTGCTGGGAGAGAGACTTGAACTCTCATGGGTTGCCCCGCTAGCTCCTAAGGCTAGTGCGTCTACCAATTTCGCCATCCCAGCATGATGGGGTATACCCCAGAGAGTACTATAGCAAGCCGAACCGTTTTGTGCGCCTACCAGGGCTCTCTCCTTACTGGAGCAGTACACCTTGCAGATCCGCCAGAGCGCGGATGTTTGCAGGGTCTTCTCGTCCTGGAAGCTCGGCCTCCCAGGCCGAGCTTAGGCGCACAAATCTCGCAAGCTCGTTTTGTGCGCCTACCAGGGCTCGAACCTGGGACCGTCTCCTTAAGAGGGAGCTGCTCTACCAACTGAGCTATAGGCGCAAGAGAACTTCAATAATCTACCACACTTGTGTGACCAAGAAAATAAGAAGCGGAGCAAAACTGTATATCTAAGATGCTCTTGTTAGTGCCGAGAGTGGGACTCGAACCCACACGAAGGTTTTTAGGCCCTCTCAGGATTTTAAGTCCTGTGCGTCTACCATTCCGCCATCTCGGCGCACACTATCTATGATAGTACCGCATGCTTGAGGGCGGCACCGCATGCTTGAGGCCAGAGCGGGAATCGAACCCGCGCATCGCGGTTTTGCAGACCGCTGTGTTACCACTTCACCATCTGGCCAATTCGCTTATGATACTAAGTTTTCTCGAGTTCGCCTACTCCGCGACAGGCAGCTCACCACCGGTCACTTCGCGGTTATCGAGAAGGAAGTCGACGCGAGGGAGAGGGCGTAGGCGCGCATGCGTCTTTAAGTGGTTAGAAAACTCTTCTCGTTGCCGCTCGAGGAAGGCGAGTGCCGCCTGAGCTTTCTCCTCGGGGAAGATACTGACGAAGACTAGGACTCGATCGCCGTGCGAGGTAGACTCGGCGCGAATGACAGTGATAAGTGAATTGCTGCCAGCTTCCCGGGCAATAAACTGCGCTGCCTCACGCGCGATAATCTCAGTGACGCGACCTTTCCGGTCAGAGGGGGCGATCATACCGTGGTGACCGTGAAGGCGACAATCTCGTCTCCATAGGTCGGGCTCTCTCGAGTCTCGATTTCCATACCGAAATCGCCTTCGACCTTGATCTCTTTCGTATCAATGCGAGTCTGCTGAAGATTGCTAATACTGCCGCGCGCGATCTCTTCACCATCGCGGATGAGCTTCATACGATCGCCGAGTGAGAGCGTGCCAGAGAGGTAGCGTGCGCCGAGTACCTGTTTCTTGGCACTCGACGAGAAGGCTTTGAGCACTTTGGCGCGCCCAAGTTCTTTCTCGCCGGCAACTGCGGGAGCGCGCTCCTCAAGCAGCTGCAGTACTTTCTCGGCAAGTTCGTAGATGATTGAGAAGGAGAGAATGGCGACGTTGTCACGTTCGGCAAGTTCGCGAGCGATACCATCACTGCCTACATTGAAAGCGATAATCGTGGCACCGGCAGCACTCGCCGTTTTCACATCATTTTCCGAAACAGTCCCGACTCCTGAGGCGATGATGCGCACCGCGCTTCGCTCATGGGTAATTTTGTTCAGTTCGTGAACGATGGCGTCGATCGAGCCGGCAACGTCAGTTTTCACGATGAGAGGAAGTTCGACAACGCCTTCTTGAAGCGTGTTTCGCTCGGGGAATTTCGTTGCGTCCTTTACCTCGGCAATTGCGGCTTCCGCTTCTTTCTTACTCGAGACGATTTTAAAGAGTGACCCCGCAGCAGGGAGCTTGCTGAAGCCAGAAATACGCACCGGTTCAGACGGTCCTGCCTCTTCAATACGAGTGCCGCGGAAGTCTTCGATGAAGCGGATTGGAGCATACGCATCACTTGCGACAACGAAGCCATCTTTCCGCAGCGTGCCATCCTTAATAATGAGGGTCGCTGAGGCACCGCGTTTCGGGTCCTGAGTCGATTCGAGGACATATCCGGTCGCGGTCGCGTCGCGGTCAGCAGTGAGATCAGCAAGGTCAGCCGAGAGCAGCACGAGATCAAGGAGATCGGACACTCCCTCGCCGGTCTTCGAGGAGACGAGTGCATAAGCAATATCGCCACCCATGCCTTCGATGTAGATGCCGTTTTCAACCATCGACATTTTCGCGTGTTCGACATCGGCATTATTTTTGTCGATCTTCGTAATCGCGACGATATACGGGATCTTTGACTCAGTGATAGCTGCGAGTGCATCAAGAGTTTGTGGCATCACGCCTTCGTCGGCAGCAACGACAAGAATAGCGATATCCGCAGCAGCAGCACCGCGGGTACGGAGGGCTTTAAAAGCTTCGTGACCGGGCGTATCGAGGAAGGTGACCGGACGTTCATTGTGGAGCGCGATGTAGGCAGCGACGTGTTGGGTGATGCCGCCGGCTTCGCCGTCAACAACGTGCGCTTTCCGGATGTAGTCCAGAAGTGACGATTTCCCATGATCGATATGACCCATCACCGCAATGACGGGCGGTCGTGTAGTCCGCGCCATAATGGCTCTATTTCATCACGAAAATGACGCAATTGCAATATCGTGTAGAATAGACCGTATGTTGTGGAAGAGGAGACACTATCTTGATGTGGCGGCAGGAGTGGCGGGGAATCCCTCCTCTCCTCATGAAGAAGGTCGTCGTGCGAAAGCGATGCTCGAGGACGCGCGGACAATACTTGCTCGTCGTATCGAAGTGCAGACAGACGACATTATTTTCACCAGCGGCGCGACTGAGAGCAATGCGCTTGCAATACTCGGGACTGTGCATGCGCGGCGTCTCCTTGCTGGGGCTGATGCCGCAGGGAGAAATAATATGCACGTGCTGTATTTGCCAACAGCGCACGCTTCGGTTGTAGAGAATGTGGGGCTGCTCGCGCAGGAAGGAGTGTCGATCGAGGCTTTGCCGATACGGGAGTACCGGGTCGACATTGCTGCTCTTGCGGCAATGATTCGGCCCGAGACGGTACTTATCACGATGGATGCTGTGTGCGGTGAGACGGGAGTCGTGTGGAACACGCGTGAGGTGGCAGAGGTTGTGAAGCGTCTGCACGCCGGTCGGACGACCCCACGTCCGCTCCTGCATATCGATGCAAGTCAGGCGCCCTGGACGGAGAAAATAACTCGCGACCATTTCGGTGCCGACCTCCTCACTTTCGATGCGTCGAAGGTAAGCACAGTTCGTGGGTGCGGCGTACTTGTTGCGCATCGAACTATCCCTCTTGTCCCGCTGTATCGAGGAGGGGGACAAGAGCGAGGCTTGCACCCGGGGACCGAAGCTCCCGAGCTGGCGCACCATTTTGCTCGCGCGCTCTCTCTTGCCGCAAGCGGTCGCGATGCGTTCCGAACATCTGCTGCACAAGCGCGGCGTGAGCTGATTGCCGTCATCATGCAGGGAGTCGAGGGCGTATATATACAGGAGGGGCGAGCACAGGTGCCAAATATCCTGAATCTGTCGCTCCCTGGCCGCGACACTGACTACCTTGTCGCCCTTCTGAATGAAGAAGGCTATGCCATAGCGACACGGAGTGCCTGCGAGACTGATAGTGAAGATGGTTCCCGCGCTGTTTTTGCTCTCACGGGAGACCGGGAACGAGCACTTGCGACCCTCCGTATCTCGTGGGGACCAGCGGTACGCGCAAGAGAATTGCAGGCTTTTGGGAGAGCGCTCGTTTCGGCGATTACATTTATTGACAGTAATAGACAGAGGTAGCATTATTCACTATATGAATATCGAGGAACTTTCAAAATCTCAGCTCATACTGCTCACGATTCTTGTGAATTTCGTGACGTCAATCGCAACAGGTATCCTCACTGTTTCGCTTCTTGATCATGCACCGGCATTTGTGACGCAGACGGTGAATCGTGTCGTTGAGCATACGATCGAAACGGTAGCTGCGGCTGCGCCGATCACGGCAGTGCAGGCACCAGCTCCCTCGAACCAAGATCTGGTCACTGCCGCTATCGGTGCTGATGCGGGGCGTGTTGTCGCTATCTACGCAACCGATGCAAGTACGTCGACGCCTGCGCTCAGTGTCGGTACGTATCTGCCAAAGGCGCGTGCGATTGTCACTGCCGCACAAGAGGGGTTGCCCAAGGAGGCACTCGTAGAGTTTACCGACGGACACCGTATTCCAGCGTCGATTGCGCATGAAGGGAAGGGCATTGTGATTTACGGTTTCGCGGACAGTGCGACATTGCCGAAGATGGCGTCGCCAGCACTCGTCGCCGCGGGGGATCTGAAGCTTGGCGAGACGACCCTCGCGCTTGGTGCCGATGGCTCCGCTTCGACTGGTATCGTCGCTCGTGTCGGTGAAAAAGGTATCTACACCACGCTCCCTGATATTGGTGCCGGGAGTGCCGCCGTGGATCTTTCAGGTAATCTTATCGGTATCAGCACCGGCATCACTCCCGGGTTCCTCATCGCAACTGATGCGATTAAAGAACTCCTTCTTGCTACGTCAACCAGTGCGACGTCAACTGCAGCGGTAAAATAATACATTCTTACTATATGCCCCCATTCAATAATTTCACTACCAAAGCCAAAGAAGCCGTGCGACGCGCCCACGAACTCGCTCTCGAGCGCGGTCAGAACCACGTCTCCCCGATTCACCTGCTTGCAGCCCTGGTGCTCCAAGAGGAGTCGCTCGTGTTCTCGATTCTCGATCGTATGGAGATCGATACGATCATGCTTGCAGATGCCGTGCTCGAGCATCTGGAAGCTCCTGAGACCGCCTCGGTACTCTCTCCGTCGTATCAAATTTACCTCACTCCCGAACTCGCTCAGGCGCTTGAAGCTGCCGGGAAGATTGCCGCACGTATGAACGATGCGTTCGTCGGGACAGAGCACCTATTTCTCGCGGTTGTCGAGTTCCCAGGTCCTGCGAGCGATATTCTCGCGCGCTTTTCAATACAACGCGACGCAGCCCTCGCTATCTTGAAGGAGCTCAAGAGCTCGAAGGATGGCCAAGGTACTGAGCCTCGCCGATTCCGTGCGCTCGCAAAGTATGCGCGCAATCTTACGAAGATGGCGGCGGAGAACAAACTCGATCCGGTGATCGGGCGTGACAGTGAGATCAATCGAGTCATTCAGATTCTTGCGCGCCGCACGAAAAATAATCCAGTGCTTATTGGCGAAGCTGGTGTGGGGAAGACGGCGATTGCGGAAGGTCTTGCGGTGCGTATGGCCGCGAACGACGTTCCCGAATCCCTGAAAGGGAAAGAGCTGCTCTCACTCGATCTCGGTCTTATGATTGCGGGCACCAAATACCGTGGCGAATTTGAGGAGCGCATGAAGAACGTTATGAAAGAGGTCGAGCGTGCCGAAGGAAAGGTGGTGCTCTTCGTCGATGAGCTTCATACGCTTGTTGGTGCTGGCGGCGCTGAAGGGTCACTCGATGCGTCGAATATGTTGAAGCCAGCGCTTTCGCGCGGCGAGATTCGCATCATCGGGGCGACAACGCTCAAAGAGTATCAGAAATATATTGAGAAAGACGCGGCACTCACGCGACGTTTCCAGTCGGTATTTGTCCAAGAGCCTTCAGTGGAGGACGGCATCGCTATTCTGCGTGGATTGCGAGATAAGTATGAGCTTTTCCATGGAGTGCGGATCACTGACGGGGCAATCGTCGCAGCAGTGGAGCTCTCCTCCAGGTACATCAGCGATCGCTTCCTTCCTGACAAGGCAATTGACTTGATTGATGAAGCGGCATCGGGGCTCCGTATTGCACTTGAGAACAAGCCACCGCTTCTCGAAGAGACCGACCGTAAGATTCGCCGACTTGAGATTGAGCGACAAGCACTGCAGAAAGATCTTGAAGGCGAGCACGCGAAAGAAATCAAAGAGCGCATTAAAGTGATCGACACAGAGGTGGCTGATTTGAAGGAGAAGACCAGCGAACTTGAGCTGAAGTGGAAGAATGAAAAGGAGGTGCTGAGTGGTATTCGTGCTGCCAAGACAGAGCTTGAGGCGCTCAAGATACAGGCCGATACCGCTGAGGCTGCGGCAGATCTCGGTACGGTAGCGGAGATTCGCTATGGCAAGATTCCGCACATACAGAAAGATCTTGAAACGAAGCTCAAACGTCTGAAGACACTACAGAAGTCGCGTCGCGTCTTGAACGAAGAGGTAACGGAGCAGGATATTGCGGCTGTTGTGTCACGGTGGACCGGTATCCCTGTCGCCCGCATGCTCGAAGAGGAAGCGGCGAAACTTTCTCGTATGGAAGCTGCCCTCAAAAACGGCATTATCGGTCAAGATATCGCTGTGAAGAAGGTGACGGATGCGGTCAAACGTTCGCGAGTCGGTATTAGCGATCCGAATCGCCCGATCGGCTCCTTCCTTTTCCTTGGTCCAACAGGGGTGGGGAAGACCGAACTCTCAAGGAAACTCGCTGAGTTTATGTTCAACGACAGCGATGCACTTGTGCGAGTCGATATGAGTGAATTTATGGAGAAACACTCCGTCGCGAAGCTCATTGGCGCACCGCCAGGGTATGTTGGGTACGAAGAGTCGGGCTCGCTCACCGAACGCATTCGTCATCGCCCGTATGCGGTCGTGCTCTTCGATGAAGTGGAGAAAGCTCATCCAGAAGTATTCAATATTCTCTTGCAGGTTCTTGATTCAGGTCATTTGACTGACGGTAAGGGTCGGAAGGTCAACTTCAAGAATACGATTATCGTGCTCACGAGCAACATCGGGGGTGAATTTATCGATAAACTTGCGCACATTGGTTTCGGTACTGCCGATGCAACAGAGGTTACTCGGTACGAAGAGACCAAGGAGAAAGTGATGGAATCGCTGCGAGAGCATTTCCGACCAGAATTCCTCAATCGTCTCGACGATATCATCATCTTCGATCCGCTCTCCAAGGAGGCGCTCGCCCGTATTGTCGATACGCAGGTGGAGGAGGTGGTGAAGCGGCTCGCGCAGAAGCGTATTACGCTCACTATCCAACCGGAGGTGCATACCTGGCTTGCTGAGAAGGGGTACAGTCCTGAATACGGTGCTCGTCCGCTCCGCCGGGCGATCCAGGATACGATTCTGACTCCGCTCGCGTCGATGATGGTCGACCAGGGCATTATGGAAGGCGGGACTGTGACCGTCTCTCTGAAGGGCGGCGAGCCGCATTTCGAAGTGAAAAAGAGCGCGACTCGAGTACGAAAGACCATTGCCGCAGCAGTTGCTTAACGATGGTATTTCTGCTACATTTCTCTCATGTCCCAAATCCGTCTTATCAAGCTCAAGTCGACGAAATCTCCGCACGTCATCTGGACGCGCAAGAATAAGAAGACTGTTGAGCGCAAAATAGAGGTCATGAAGTTTGACCCGACCCTCCGCAAGCGAGTTCCTTTCAAGGAGGCGAAGAAGTAGTGGTATAGAGTACATAAAAACAACCGCTCGAAGGGGCGGTTGTTTTTTTGCAGTCTATATCACGGAAATGATAACGGCGCCTGTGTCTCCAACAGTGCGCCGTGTTTTTCAAGAGCTCAAGAGTACCTGCTCCATGCTTCGCTTCTTGCGGTAGGCTTCATTGCAGATTGCTCCGCAAACGCCACCCGTGCCCCACCTGCCCCATGGCATAAGTGGGTTGATCAATTTCCCGCAGCCGCCAAGGCAGGGCTCCATCTTCTGCTTGCTTTGGTTGGCAGAATCAGGGGCAAGCCCAGCCTTCCGTGCGCTTTCTTGCATAGCTCCCATGCAGTTCTCCAGATGTAAGGTTCCGATTAGGCGATATCTATATGCATAGAGTCGCCTGTTTTCATTTCAGCACAGGGCTTCTTTGTTTGCAATAAACTACCGGAGCATAACTCCTCCGCATGCAAACGATGAAAGAAAAGGCGGATGACGTGTGTATCAATCAATATAGGCAACCATAGTAATAGTATATGAACAAAAATCCAACAACGAAGGGGCGGGGAGGGCTGTATGTATCGCTCGGGCTTCTTGCAGCTTCGTTCATATACCTATTTTCACAACATTCAAATAGTGCG
>JAKAKH010000001.1 GCA_021824605.1 bacterium | reverse complement strand
GAAAAGCCTGATCTGGTTCCATAGGAATAGGTAGTTAGGTATCCGCCACTGGCGGTAAGAGAAACCTAGGCAGCAGCCTCGGGAGAAACTGACTCCGCAACCGGTGCTTCTGAAGCCTCCTCCACGACCGCCTCTGGCTCTGGTGCAGCTGGTTCTGCTTCCGCAATGACCTCAGCTTCGGTTGGCAGCTCTTCTGCGATCGGAGCGGCTGCCGCTGCAGCTTTTGCTGCTTCTACGGCTGCTGCCTCAGCGGCGAGTGCCGCCTCGTTCTTCTGAGGAGTCTTCTTTGGAAGCACATTAACCTTCTTCCCTTCAATCACCCCCTTCGTAATAAGAAGGTTACGAATGGCGTCGGTCGGCTGGGCACCCTTGCTTATCCAAAACTTCACCTGCTCTTCGTTCAAGGTAAGTGCTTTGCTCTTTGGGTTATACGTACCAAGGAGCTCCACAATATTCCCTGCCTGCGCGGCGCGCTCTTTCTCTAAAACGGCAATGCGAAATGACGGATCATTAGTCCGGCCAGTGCGCTGAAATCGAATCATCAACATGAGAAGGACTATAGCAGAAGGCGGATAATATTGCTAGAGTACAGGAAATGCCCGAGACAACCCTGTACGAAGGACCCATCACGATGACACGAAAAGGCTTCGGCTTTTTCTCTATCGGAGAGGGTACTGAAGATCTCATTATCCCTCCCGAGTGGAGCAACCATGCGCTCTCCGGCGACCTCGTAAAAGTCGCCCCGATGGGTACCTATCGCGACCCCGGGGGGACTATGCCGCCGCGCGCAGCTGGCAAGGTAGTGGAGATAGTCGCTCGAGCCCGAGAGACGTTTGTGGGAACGCTCATTGAGGAACAAGGGCTCACCCTGCTTGAGCCAGATTTCAAAAAAATGTATGTGCCTATTGTTATTAAAGATCGAGGCACTGCCGAGCTCGGCTACAAAGCGGTCGTTCGTCTTGTAAGCTGGGATGCCGATAAAGACTATCCTCTTGGCGTCATCGAAGAAGTCATTGGTCCCTCTGGCGTACACGAGACCGAGATGCGCGCCCTCGCTCTTGGACAAGGATTCTCTCCCATCTTCCCTCCTGGAGTCGTTGCGGAAGCCACCCACCTTGAAGAGCACGGGCGCACGCTGCTCGCTGAGGAAGTTGCCCGCGCAGGCGGTACAGGTCCCCGCAGAGACTTCCGACAAGCACCTACCTGTACCATTGACCCGTTCGACGCAAAAGATTTCGACGATGCGCTCTCCGTACGAAAGCTCGACAACGGGCTCATTGAAGTCGGCGTGCACATCGCTGACGTCTCTTTCTTCGTGCGGCCCGGGAGTGCTCTTGATACCGAAGCGCGCGAACGCGCAACATCGGTGTACCTTGTCGATCGCACCATTCCCATGCTTCCCGAAATTCTCTCGACTGACCTCTGCTCGCTCAACCCGAATCAAGATCGCCTTGCCGTCTCCGCAGTGTTCACGCTCGACAACGAGGCAACCATTATCGAAGAATGGTTTGGTGAGACGGTCATCCACTCGAATAAACGATTCACGTATGAAAACGCTCAGGAGGTGCTCGATGCGGGTACTGGCGATATGCATGAAGAATTGGCAACGCTCCTGTCTCTTTCGAAGAAAATACGCGGACGCCGCGCCGCAAAGGGGGCAATTGAATTCGATACGGCTGAGGTTAAAGTCGAACTGGATGCAGCTGGCAAACCAATAGCGATTCGCCTCAAAGAACGGAAAGATACCAATCTTCTTATCGAGGACTTTATGCTGCTCGCAAACGAAGCGGTAGCAAAGCATCTCTCGAAGCTCACTAAAAACGGCGGACCACACCTCTCGTCGCTCTATCGCGTCCACGACATCCCTGACACTGATCGCATTGAGAATCTTGCGAACCTCCTACGGGTCATGGGCTACCATTTGCAAACCTCGGGCGCGGGGACGGTCACCGGCACCGAGCTCAACAAACTTCTTGAAGAAGTGAAAGGCAAACCTGAAGAGTACCTTGTGAAGACAGCGGCGCTCCGCTCGATGAGTAAAGCCGTCTACACCACCCACAACATTGGCCACTTCGGACTCGCATTTGATTTCTATACCCATTTCACCTCACCGATTCGCCGCTACCCCGACCTTATCATTCATCGCCTGGTGAAGTCCCATGCCGGAGGCGATCCGATTACCCCCGAAGAAATGCAGGCTTTTGATGCGCTTGCGGTCCACGCGTCAGAGCGCGAGGTGGCTGCCGCTTCTGCTGAGCGCGACTCGATTAAGATGAAGCAGGTTGAATTCCTCGCGGATAAAATTGGGCACGAATTTGACGCAGTTATTTCTGGCGTCACTGAACGCGGACTCTACGTCGAGGATCAAGTCACGCATGCCGACGGTATGATCCGTGTCAAAGATATCGGTGACGATTACTTCGAGTATGACGAGAAGCATTATCAGCTTCTCGGCCGTCGCACCAAGAAGAGTTACCGCCTCGGCGATCCGATCAAAGTGAGACTTACTGCAGCGCGGGTGATGGAGAAAGAGCTCGATTTCGTCCCGGTCGTATAGCTCACATAAAAAACAACACGGCAAGGGACTTCCTTGCCGTGTGTACGATGTGCGGTACGTACCCCTCTCAAGGTATCGGACTTATATCGTCTTCCGCGACACCGCCACCGAAGAGCGTGGGGTTGATGCGCCGCAGCTCATCCTTCGCGATATAAAAGAACTGTCCGTGATACACCCACTTTTTCCTTGTCTCGTTTGGGAGGGTCTCCCACGCAAGTCGATTGATGAGTAAATAGAGAGGTCTTCCTCGCGATGTCACGGGACGAACTCTGACAAAGTGCCCCAGATCGAACTTCGGATTCGTACACGGATTGAAAAATCGAAAGAGCGCCATACTGACCACCACAGGATGTTACAGTGCCGGCACTATACCACCTGAGTTTTTACTTTGCCACCGCGACTGCTTCGTCAAAACGCACCGAGAGGAGCTTGCTGACCCCGTCGTTACCCATCGTCACACCATAGAGAACACCGGCACGACTCATCGTCTCGCGATTGTGCGTGATCACAATCAGCTGCGATTTCTTCGCGAGGTTTTCGATCATATCGCCATAACGACGACTGTTCGCTTCGTCCAGTGCCGCGTCAGTCTCATCGAGGATAAGGAATGGCGGCGGATTCACCTGGCTCATCGCGAAAATAAGCGCAATCGACGTCAA
Organism: bacterium; assembly: GCA_021824605.1. GTDB lineage: Bacteria > Patescibacteriota > Minisyncoccia > Phycocordibacterales > Phycocordibacteraceae > C7867-001. Next base: position 6,068 of record JAKAKH010000001.1, on the reverse strand, counting down.
AGCACGTTCGCCACCTGACAACTGCATCAACGCTCGCACTTTCTTCTTCGGCAGGTTGACGGAGATCTCAATACCCGGACGTTCTTTTTCTTGCAACTCGTCAACAACCTCTCCTTCTTCTTCCTCATCAGCAACAGCGGGCTCTTCAAGAGCAAGTCGTGCACCGCCGCCGCCGAACATAAGCGCAAAATATTCTCCGAACGACGTATTCACAAGGGCCAACCCCTCAGAAAAATGTTTCCTGAGTTCGGTATCTAAGTCATCGATAAGCGCATGCAGTCCCGCTGCCGATTTCGCCAAATCATCGAGCTCAGTCGCCAGGAACGCTTCCCGGTCACGCACTTCCTTGTGCTCCTGCCGAATATCTTCGCCGGTCCCTCCTGATTCCTCAAGACGGATCTGGACCCGTTCGAGCGTCCGTTTGCGCTCTTCTTGCATATGACGATCTTCCTTGCGCGGCTCTGCGAGCGGCTCATACGAGAGCGCCTGCATGCCTGCAAGCATCCCAGCCTCAGCTTTGCTTCGATCAAGTGCTTCAACAAAGAATTGCAGCTCGCGCTCGCGTGTCTCATTTGCGACGAGCACGCCCTCTTCGTGCGCTTTCGCCTGAGCAAGATCAAGAATGTGGCGACGCATCTCTCGCCCGGTTTCGTCGTGTGCCGTGAGCGCTTCACGAGCACGAGCGAGCGCCGCTCGTGAACGCTCTTGCTCTTCTGCGAGCTGCGCGTCTTTTGCAAGCAACTCAGTCTGCTCATTTCCGAGTGCGTAGACAGTGCGCTCTTCATCAGCGAGCAAGTCGTCCGACGGTGCTGCAAATCGATTCGCAAATAACTGAATGAGTCGCGCGACCTCCGTGAGTGCTGCCCGCATAGCTTCAGGCGTCTGTGCCTCATCGCTCTGCTTCTTGATCTCCTGTGCAAGCGAGAGCAAATCTTCACGAGGCACTTTCGCGTACGGCTCACGTGCCACACGAGCACTGCGCTCTTTCGCAGCCGCCAGTGCCCCTTCGACCCGTCCGATATCACGCGAGAGCGCACTGCGTTCCTGATTCAACCGTTCCACATCCCGCTCAGACTTACGCACCATATCGAGCCACTTCGCCCCTTCGGCGTCAGTCGTCACCCGCTCTTCGATAGCACCGAGTTCGCTCGCCACCACCGCAAGCCGCTCCGTTGCCGCCTTTTTTTCTTGTTCGAGACGCACTTTCTCATGCGCGAGATACGCATCCTCAATGGCAAAATAGGTTTGTGCAAGACTGATAAGTTCGCTTCGCAGTGCATCCGCACGTTCCAGCTTCTCAACCTGCTTCTCGAGAAAACGCAGATGCGGGGCGAGCTCACGACGCAGTGATTGTACCTGAGCGATATTCTCTTCCGTCTTCTCAAGTTTACGCAGTGCCTCTTGTTTTTTAAATTCGTACGCTTTCAGGCCGAGAGCGTCTTCAAGCATTGCCCGGCGCTCCCGTGGCGACGCGAGAAGAATACGGTCTGCCTCACCCTGCGAAATAATGTGATGTCCAGTCTCGCCGATATTTGCATTCGCAAGCAGCTCTTCGATATCGCGAAGACGAACCCGCGACCCATTGATTGCATACTCACTGGTACCATCGCGGAACACCGCACGCTCAATGGCAACTTCATCAAAATCAATCTTGAATTGTCGCTTGGTATTATCAAACACAATCGTGACCGAAGCACGATTCGAGCGCGGCGCCTGATGCGATCCGCCCCAGATAAGATCCTCGGCACGCTTCCCTCGCATACTCTTCATCGACTGCTCCCCGAGGGCAAAACGAAAAGCTTCGGCAACATTACTTTTGCCTGACCCGTTCGGACCAACAATAGCGGTGGTCGAATGGACAAAATCAAGAACGGTTTTCTTTGCGAATGATTTAAATCCGACGATCTCGAGTCGCTTCAGCATTGTCGTCTATTGTAGCAAACGAAACGCACACTGGATTAGTCCCACTTGAGAGTGCTGAGTCCAGCGAGCGCCGCCCTCTGTTCTGCTTCCTGCTTACTCTGCCCTTCACCACGCGCGATTTCTTGTGCGCCGAGAAATACTCCTACAGTGAAGATTTTCGAATGGTCAGGACCGACCTCAGAAAGCGTCTCATAATTAGGGGTGATACCGCGCTTCTCTTGAGCTATCTCCTGGAACCGACTCTTCGCATCCTGGTAGCTGCGCTTTGCAATCACCTCATCGATCTTGTGACAGAGATTTTTAACCACAAACGCTTCCGCCGCCGCATAGCCGGCATCCAAATATAATGCGCCAATGAGCGCTTCGAGTGCATCCGCAAGAATCACGTCACGAGCGCGACCCGTATCACGCGACTCCCCTTTTGAGAGGAGGAGGAATTCACCGACGCCGAGTTCTTGGGCCGTCAGAGCGAGCGATACAGTATTCACGAGCGCTGCGCGATAACTCGTCAACTCTCCTTCTGGCTTCGCGGGAAACTTCGTAAAAAGGAAATTCGTCGTCGCGAGCTCAAGAACAGCATCGCCAAGGAACTCGAGCCGCTCATTATGACTCCCGGCATACTCACGGTGTTCATTCAGGTAGGAACGATGCGTAAGCGCCTCGACCAAGAGATCGAGGTTTGTAAATGAGGTGCCGAGGCGTTCTTGCAGAAGAGAGAAATTAGGCATGCGAACTCGCGTGGTCCAGGAGCTTTTGTACAGCTGCTGTAACGATGGGGAGCATATCATCATAAAAATTAAGGTCAATGATGTCCTGGAGCCGGAACCATTTCGCGTCATCGAGGCCGCCACTCTTCTTGAGTGCGAGTGGTTCAAAAGTACTCGAGGCAAGGAAGAACCATACGTGCTTCCGGACCTTCCCTTTCTCTGGATGCGATGCGATATATTCGTTCTCGCCGACCTGTCCCTCCACCTGAGCGGCGAGTCCAAGCTCCTCTTTAATGATGCGGGCAACACCCGCTTCAAGAGTCGCATCTTCTTCGATATGCCCCTTCGAAAGCGTCCAGTGTCCAAACACATCATGCACGAGCGCGAGATAGTATTGTCCGTCGTGTTTCGAATACACGATAGCGCCGCCCATCTTCTCGAGCGGCAATTCTTCGCGCTTTACGCGCTTTTCGCCAGTATCATCTTTCCCAGGTTCGCCGAGCTCCTTATAGACGGCACCCAACACGCCGTTTACGAAACGGCCAGAAGAATCTCCGCCGAATGTTTTCGCAAGCTCGATGGCTTCATTAATAGCAACTTTCGCAGGCACTTGCGTACGATCAGCGAAGAGAAGCTCGTAGAGCCCGAGACGGAGAATGTTGCGGTCCACAGGTGCAATGCGATCAAGCGGCCACTCCGGTGCTGCCTTTGCAAGCACCAAGTCAATGTCTTCTTTCTTCGCAAGGACCCCGTCGAGAAGTTGATCGGTGAATGGGTGATCGACATCATCGCCACCGAACTCGCTAATGTTACGCGCGAGAATCGATTGGACCTCGGTATCTGACGCATGCGTCGTGTCCCACTCAAAAAGCGTTTGCAAAACAATTGAGCGTGCGAGGTGTCGGTTAGCCATACAAAGATCTTAGTGCTTTCGTAGTATAGCAAATCCACCGAGCGTGCAAGCACGCTCGGTGGATTATCTATGAAAAACTATTTCTCGCTCTTCGCTTCTGATCGCTCTTCTTTCGTATGCTGTGTAGCTTTCACTGCAGCATTCGCGTGTTCTGTATGCGCATGTTCATGTGTGTGTACATGCTCACCCGTAGGAGTTGTCGAAACGCTCTTCAATTTCGCTTTCGTGACTCGCACCTCCTTGGCTGGAGCAATTTGCTTACCACGGTACATACCGGTCGCTTCATCAAGGCGATGTGACAAACGGAGATTCCCGCTTTCCTTATCTTTGACCACCGCCACTGCCTCGAGCGCGTGGTGTGATCGGCGATTGCCCGTATGACCTCGGGTGTGACGCATTCGGATTGACATATGCTCCCACCCTACCACGACCGCCCTGAAAAATCAAAACGCCACCCGTAAAGGGTAGCGTATTGGTTTATCTACTCTAAGGACGAGCCTTAGGCAGACTTCCGGAGGCGAGCGAAGACTGGCGAGATTCGCGGGACTTCCACCGCAGCAAGCGGGGACTTCCCATCGCAACACTGTGCCTGATCCGGTGTGATGAGTACCGGCGTCGCTCCCGCACGGGAGCAGCCCATGTGCCCGTTTTCCGTCGTCCTTCCGGACGTCCCGGGACACGGAGCGCACCTCTCGAAGCCAGTCCCAGCAAGCGCTTTCTGGTGCTTGTCGACAGCCCATTCGGGCTTTCCGTTCTTCTTCTTCTTCGGCGCAAAAAGCGCCGTAGTACCGTTCATAAGGTTTCTCCCAAAGACCAGGGTAATGTGCCGAGCCCCATGCCAAGCACAAGCCGAAACTATAGCCTTATAGTGCCGACATGGCAAGGTGTAGAAACGAACGACGGTGGATAGCGCAGAGGCCATACTTCTCGAGAGCTGCATAGTGGGCTTTCGTGCCGTACCCCTTATGCCCCGCAAATCCATACTCCGGATATGTTTCTGCGAGTGCACACATAACACGGTCCCGCTCTACTTTCGCCGCAATGGAGGCAAGTGAAATAATAGGGACCAGCGCATCACCATGCACAATCGTTTCTTGCGCATACTGCGCAGGTGCGCGCAGTGCCCCATCGAGCTGCACGTGTACCTGCCGAGCATCGGGAGCGAGAACGGTCACCACCTGTGCAAGCGCACGCTCTACTGCAGGTACGATGCCTTCCCGATCAATCATGTCGGCACTCTCAAAAGCGACAGTAAAACGAACATCGCCTTGGGCGGCTCGGGCAACGAGCATGTCATAGAGCGCTTCGCGTTTCTTTTCCGAGAGTTTTTTAGAATCAGCTACACCAGGGAATTCTCGTGCGATAGCAAATCCCTCGACCGCACACACTCCCCCGACTGCCACCGGCCCCGCGAGTGGTCCGCGCCCGGCCTCATCTACCCCCAGCGTGAATTTCATAGAGAAAGTATATACTGGTATACATGGCGAGTCGCTTCATCCACCTACATACCCACAGCCACTACAGTTTCCTCCAGGCGCTCCCCAAGATAGATGAGCTGGTTGAGAAAGCAAGGAAAGAAGGTATGGATGCACTTGCGCTTACCGACACGGGCAACATGCACGGTGCTATTGAATTTTATAAATCGGCAACGAAAGCAGGTATCAAACCAATTCTTGGAGTGGATGCCTACCTTGCGCCACGGTCGCGTTTTGAAAAAGATCCGACGCTTGATGCAAAACGTTCACGCATCGTGCTCCTTGCAGAAAATGATGCGGGCTACAAAAATTTACTCGCACTCGTCACCGCCTCATGGACAGAAGGATTTTTCGAACGTCCACGACTCGATACAGAGCTTCTCCGTGAGCGCCATACCGGGATCATCGCACTTATCCCCTCCTTCTCTGGCGATGTTGTGCAAGCCTTGCGAGCCGGAAATGCTGAGGGCGCAGAAGCGGTACTCGATGAACTGAAAACGATATTCGGTCCCGAGAACCTCTTCCTCGAAATCACTCACCACCCTCGCGTCGCTGGACACGAAGAACTTATGCAGAAACTCATCGCGCTTGCTCGCAAGACAGCCACGCCGCTTGTCGCGCAGCACGATGTCTACTATCTCCACCCTGACGACCGCGAAGCAACTGAAATCCTTCGTCGTATCGGACAGGGCGGGCGCGGAAGAAATGAGAAGGAGGATTTCTCCTTCATTAGTGAGAAGCAGGCTCTCACACTATTTGCGGACACACCCGACGCGATTGATGCCACCCGAGCCATCGCAGATCGCTGTACGCTCTCATTCGATCTTGGGAAGTGGACGTTCCCGGCCGTCCCCGTGTCGCCTGGCTTCACGAGTCACGATGATGAGCTCCGGAAAACCGCCTATGCCGGCATAGCCGCGCGCGGTCTTACCGAGACGAAAGAAATGACTGATCGTATCGACTACGAGCTCGACATCATCATTACCAAGGGATTCGCCGTGTACTACCTCATTGTTGCTGACCTGCTTCGCTTCGCGAAGAGTGCTGGCA
>JAKAKH010000011.1 GCA_021824605.1 bacterium | reverse complement strand
GTGTAAGCCCCGGTCACCGGGGCTTACACAGTCCAGCTGCACACCGAAGTATGCAACCCACCGTGGTTAACCTTCCGGCATTGGTCAGGTGTCACCCCCTATACGTCCTCTTACGAGTTTGCAGGGAGCTGTGTTTTTGGTAAACAGTTGAAGGGAAAACTTTCACTGCGGCCCCGCATTCTTGCGAATACAGGGCAGGCCTTATCGCTAACTTACGGCCGCTTTTTTGCCGAGTTCCTTGAGGACCTCTTACTCGTTCGTCTTGGTCTTCTCGACCTGATCACCTGTGTCGGTTTGCGGTACGGTTGTCTCTAGAGTTGATGCACAGAAGCTTTTCTTGGGACCGCGCTTTGCACTCTCTCTCCCTCCGTAGAAGGAAATTGCAACAGTGCTTGGGTGAGTACGCGCCGGATTTGCCTAACGCGCTCCCTCACACTGCTGACCGGAATCCAATAACCGGCAGTACATACAGCAGTCCGTCCCTCCTTAGCCTCTAGAAACAGTCAGGGAATATTAACCCTGTGTCCATCGGGTGCGGCTCTCGCCATCCCCTTAGGCCCGACTAACCCTCAGTTGATCATCATAGCTGAGGAAACCTTGATCTTTCGACGTGCGGGGTTCTCACCCGCATTGTGGTTACTTGTACCGGCATTCTTACTTCTGTACGCTCCACCACGGGTTACCCCTTAAGCTTCATCGCGAACAGAACACTCTCCTACCGCGTACATTTTCTCGAAAGAAAATGTACACCCGCAATTTCGGCACGACATTTAACCCCGATCATCTTCGGCGCAAGGACTCTCGATGAGTGAGCTGTTACGCTTTCTTTAAATGGTGGCTGCTTCTAAGCCAACATCCTCACTGTCTATGAGTCATCACTTCCTTGTAAAGTACTGAATGTCGATTTTGGGGCCTTAATTGGCGATCAGGGCTCTTCCCCTCTCGTTCGATGGAGCTTCGCCCCCACCTACTAACTGCTGCCCGGGTACGTGGTATTCGGAGTTTGATAGGGGCCACGAGGTTTCCCCCTGTTGGTCCCTTCCAGTGCTCTACCCCCACGTACACATATATGGCAACGCCAGCCCAAAAGCTGTTTCGGAGAGAACCAGCTATTCCCAGATTCGATTAGCTTTTCACTCCTTGCCACAAGTCATCCCAAGGCGTTGTACGACCAACGGGTTCGGGCCTCCATTTGTCTTTCGACAAACTTCACCCTGCTCATGGCAAGCTCATCTGGCTTCGGGTCGTATATATCCTACAAACGCGCTATTAACACTCGGTTTCCCTTAAGCTCCACCCCGGAAGGGCTTAGCTGCGCAAGATATACACACTCGCCGGCTCATTCTTCAATAGGCATGCCGTCACGGATGCAAGCATCCGCTCCGACCCCTTGTAAGTACACGGTTTCAGGTCTATTTCACTCCCCTCTCGGGGTACTTTTCACCTTTCCCTCACGGTACTGGTTCACTATCGGTCATAGGACGTATTTAGCCTTACCGGTTAGTTCCGGCAGATTCACTCGAGCTATTCATGTCTCGAGCTACTCAAGAATACAAACAAGAGTTGTCTTTATTTCACATACGGGGCCATTACCCTCTGGGGCGCTGCTTCCCAGCAGCTTCTGTTATAAAGACATTTTGTAACTCTTCTCGTACAAGTACGACGTTCGCATCTTACAACCCCGCCATCCGAAGACAGCGGTTTGGGCTTGTCCCTTTTCGCTCGCCGCTACTTAGGGTATCACGAGAGCTGCGTTCCATGCCGCCGAAGCATCGGCCGCACAGAACGCAACTCATATTGTTCTCTTTTCCTCCTGGTACTGAGATGTTTCACTTCCCAGGGTTCGCTTCTCGTAGACGTTACTCTACGGATTTTCAGTTCAAGACTGAAAGGGTTTCCCCATTCGGAGATCTCCGGATCAAAGGCTACAAACCGCCTCCCCGAAGCTTTTCGCAGGTTAGTCGCGTCCTTCATAGCCGTCCTAGGCCAAGGCATCCACCGTGCACTCTTACATCTCTCGTGCGGAACTTTGTATACCACAATCATTTTTTGCAATCTGATACCTCACAGCCACAAAGCCGTGAGGATTTCAATTACCTATGCATATTCGTATGTCAAAGAGTGCGTGCCTCGCGAAATGAACGAACCGCCCCTCACGGGGCGGTTCGTAAAGTACGAACGCGTGGCCTAACGGCCTTTCCCCATGAAGCTAAGGTTTTTCGTATTCGTAGACACGTAGAGCGAGTATAAACGACTCCGGGTATGGCGTCAACACCCCCCACGAGCAGCAAAAAACCCTCCAGAAAAGAGGGTTTTTTGCTGCCCTATAAAAGGACTTAGTCTTTCAATTCTGCACTGAGTTTTTCGAGGTAGCGTTCTGCTGCCTTCTGGCCACCAAGACCGAAGGCGAGACCGATAGCGAGCGAGACGGCAATCACGATACCCGTGAAGAGCGTCTGCACAAAAGCCGTTGCCACATTTAGCTGGGCGAGTGCAGCGAGAATCGCAAATGCCCAGATCGAATACTGCGCAACCTTCCCGAGGAATCCTGACGCATGGAGCGAAGCAGCTTTTGCCGAACCTTCGACGAGACGTCGTACGGCATCGGCGATAACTGCAGCAACCAACAGAATCAAGACGGCAATAATAACCTGAGGGAGATAGCCAAGAACAACGTCACTCAAGAAGAGGTTCACTGTCGTCAGGTGCAGCACATCGAGTGATGCTACCAAGAAGACGATAATGAAGAACCACTGTACGAGGAATCCGAGGAACTTACCTGACGAGAGCGTGAAGCCTGCACGGGAAAGAACCTGCTCAAGACCGGTTGCTTTCAGTGCCTGATCGATGCGAAGCGCGTTTACAATTTGTGTGACCACGCGTCCGACTCCCACTCCGACGAGCCAGCCGACAATAAATATAACGACTGCCATTATAAGGTTCGGAACAAATGCGACCAATCCGTAGAAGAGATTCTGGAAAGACTGGCTCAATACGTCCGCCCAAGTAGTTAACACCATGATAGATAATACGTTGTTTATGTGACTAATGACCCGCAACCAGGGCTGCGAGCGCCTACCTAAAGTATAGCATTTTTAGAGCCCTATCTTATCGAGAAGAATGCGGTGTGGATAATCAAAAACGTCGCGCAGGAGGCGGTCATAGACCCCGCGGCGGTACCTGAAATCACTCGTCGCAAACGATGCATAGCGGATTTCTCGTCCAAGCTCCGCTTCAAGCGAATGTACTGCGTTCGCTAATACTCGCTCTTCGAGCGTATCCCCGACCACCAGAAGATCCACTTGCGGTTCAATCATGCCGGTAAAGAAACCCGAGAGAGCGACCAGCCGTACGGTTCCCGCCCGACGAAGAGTAGCCAGGATATCTTGCGGTCGCACAGTTGTCGTCTCGCGAATAAACACATCGAGCGCCGCGAGGTGTTCAAACCGAGGATTCACCTGGTACCGAGCGGCAGCACGCGCCCCCTTCTTCCGCAGGAGCGTCGCAGCGACAAGTTCGAGGAGTTCTCGACGGACTGCTGCCGGCGTCAGTTTCGTTCGTTTCGCGATCTCAGCGAGTGTCAAACTCGCGTTCTGATTAAATAGAAAAAGCCTGAGTACTTTCAGGCGAGCGGGCGAACCAAATATCTTAGCCAATGGCTCCATAGATGTCGGTAGTGTAGACGACTCTCGAGCCAAAAGCAAAACACACCCCGCCACTGGCGGGGTGTGTTTTGTGTGGCGTTATTTAAGCGTCACTTTTGCACCGGCGTCGGTAAGCTTCTTCGCGAGCTCAGCGGCGTCTTCTTTCTTCATACCTGCCTTCAACATCGACGGGACGGCATCGACAAGGTCCTTTGCTTCCTTCAGACCAAGTGCGAGAGCTTCCTTCACAACCTTGATGACGGCGATCTTCGTTGCGCCAGCGTCGGTCAGCTCGACGTCAACCGTCGACTTCCCTTCTTCCTCTGCAGCGCCTGCAGCCGCAGGGCCAGCGACCGCAACTGCTGCGGCGCTCACACCGAATTTCTTCTCAAATACCTTCACGAGTTCAGAGAGCTCGAGGACGGTCATCTTTTCGATCTCCTCGACGAGCTTCTTGAATTTTGCCGGAACTTCAAAAGTCTCCTCAGCTGCGGGAGCGGCTGCGGGAGCGGCTGCAACTTCCGCAACGGTCTCCGCTGGAGTCTCGACTTCTGGAGTTGGCACTGGGTTTGTATCTTCCATAGTACGCTAAGTTATACGTTTAAACTGATTTCTGCTCACGAATCTTATCGAGTGCAATCACGAGTCCCTGGATAGGGCTATTAATGACGTTCACAAACATACCGCGCAATACTGGTACCGGCGGAATGGTCGCAATCGACGTCATCTGTGTTGCATCGACAAGCGCATCTTCAAATACACCACCGAGGAGCGAGAGCATGCCCTTCAACTTCTTACTGAAGTCATAGACGCTGCGTGATGGAGCGGTGATATCCTCACCTGCCGTCCACGCGATCGCTACTTCACCAGGAAGCTCAGGTATCGTGCCGGTGTACCCCTTCGCCTCAAGCGCTCTTCGAATGAGCGTCTTCTTCGCGACGTACATCTGCACGCCTGCTTGCGCAAGTTCTTTTCGCATCTTCGATGCACTCGCGACCGTCAACTTGGTAAAACCAAGAAACGCAACCGATGACGCCTCGTTTAGGGCATCGGTGAGTTTTGCGACGATATCGCGCTTTTTGTCTTTTGTTATTGCCATACGCTATTTCGTACGAACGAAATAAAGGAGAGTTCGACCGGTTATCTCGAATATTCGAGAGGTCTCGCCTCGGCAGGATTTATCCACTTTCGCGGTACCCACTGTCTTCGGTTCGTACCTCGCTACTGTAGCAGGAAAAAGATAAAACACAAATGCCCGCCGCTCACGCGACGGACACTTGAAAGAGCTTAGGCTTTAGCGGCTGACTCCGGCCAGCATCCAGGGCATGCGCACGCTCGGCCTGCCTGCATCTGCATAGAGGCACCGCTTACCTCGCAGGAAATAGAAAGCGAGATAAAACCAGACTCCGTTCGCCCGCCAGACGGTTCCATTCGGACTTTCCTCCGAGAGGGACGGGTACTGCGTATTCAACGCAATGAGTTCGACCGGATCGGCCAACAGCACATCCATCAACTTGTCGGAACTCGGGAAATCGAGGGAATGTCCGAAATAGTCGGACCTGATGAGTTCCAGCGAAGCCGTGTGTCCCGTTGTTCCCCGAGGTATGGCCGCAAGAGCTTGGGTTGATATGAAATTCCTACAACCTGCGCCTTGGATGGCCTCCCCCGGAGACTGGCTCCGATCCACGGAGAGTCGATATCGTTGTGATTCAACGGGATTCCCAATGAGTTCCCGAAGAAGCTTCTTCTGCGGCTGTCCGGTGGATACCAGATCTCCGGCGAATGGCAGCCTTTGTGCAGTGATCACGTTTTCTTTCCTTCATGCCGATAGCCTTTCACCGAATAAGTGAGTTTGCTACAGCAGAGAACAGTCCCGCGAGGGGACTGTTCTCTGCTGTAGCAAACAACTCTCGACAGCCTACTTTCCAGATTGGTTATACCACGGAGTCTATGCTGCAACAATTGCAACACTACATCATCGCCGCGCTCGCCGCTCGGAGTGTGAGAAGTGCAACCGCCACAATGACCGCAAAGACGGCGGAGAACTTCATAAACTCAAAGAGAAACGGGAGCGCACGACGCTCGGTCTCGGCGAAGCTTTCTTTATTTTTTGGATTGTTCATACGCTTGTATTTTTTGCAGATCGCTTTTGGCACCTGCGTCGGTGGGGTCAAGCCGCAGCACCTCCTGCAAGAAGAACGCGGCATCGGTGAGCTTGAGCTCTGTCTCATAATACCCCACCGCACGGCGGGCTGTCTCGAGGTCGCTTGTATAGTACCGCTTCCCGAGAGCGGCCTCACGGTCAGCTCCTTGTGTATCCCCCGAAGCGTAGAGTAGTTGTGCGAGCACATAGTGCGGCTCAGAAAGTGTCGGGACAAGCGCAATATACCGGCTCAAGAGATCCCGTGCTGAGCGATAACCTGCACTGCGTTCGGTAGAACCAGCTGGGTAGGCGTTCGACTCACTGAGAGACAAGTTCGTCAGGATATACCACGGCTGTGCTCGTTTCGGCGAGAGACGAATGGCTCGTTCGAGTGCCGCAGAGAGCAGATTCTGGTCGACTGTTTTCCCTGTCGGTGCAAGAGTGAGTATGTTCGCAAGGTAGAGTGCCGTCCGCGCATCATATGGATAGCGATTGAAGTCAGTAGTAAGAATCGAGAGGGTCGCCTGGTAGGCGTCATATTGATCCTGCCCTTTCAACACACTTACTTGCGTATTCGCATACATATCGTACGCCTCATACCCATACTCAAGATCGGCATACGTCCCCAAGCTCATTCCCCGGGAGAGGTAGTTGACCTCCTTCGTCACATCGACAATCTGATATGCATACGCCTGCATCAGATCATATGCAGCGAGAGCGGGTCGCACACTCACTGGGACAAGTAGGACGATGAGCACGCCTGCAAAAATCCATGACCCTGGACGAGTCCACGACGACAGTGGGAGCACTTCGGAAACAGTGTCTGCCGACACCGCCAGAAAAGCGGCAAGAAGCGCAAGAAGCAACCAGAAAGAAGAGATCGTATCGAAGACAAAGAAATTCTGTACCGCGTACGTCACCGCAAGCAGAGCGAAGATTCCTGAAACACGCGGCAACGTACGCCGGGATGTGCGAATGGCGGTTGTTATAAATGCCGCGATAAGTGCGAGATAGAGCAGGAGCCCACCGAGACCATACTGCGCAGCGTAGTCGAGAAACGCATTGTGCGAACGATCAAACCATTGCTCAGAGATCAGTGTTGGATCATAGAAACGATTAAAGAGTACGTCGATGTGCTCCGCACCCACACCAACCCACGGACTCTTCTCTATCTCTGTCACCATGTGCTGCCAGATGAAGAGACGACTCGCGACATCAGTATCGGCCACCGAGATCGATGCGACTCGTGCTATCGGTGTAAACGAAGATTTCGCGAGATCCGACCGGAACAGTACAAACGCTCCACCAAGCACAAGCCCCGCTGCAAGAAGCGAGACCGTGAGAGTGCGCTGTCTCCCCTTTCGAACAATCCCGAGGTAGATGATATAGAGCACGAGTGCACTCACGAGCGCGAGCATCGTACCGCGCGTCGCCGTGAGCACGATAGCGACGACCTGTAGTCCTGCGCCAATGTATGCCGCACGGCGCCAGGAGCGCGAGAGAGACTGTGCTGCTGCGAGCGTTGCGAAAAAAGCAATGCCGAGATACCCCGCAAAAAACGCAGCATTCCCGAGCAAGCTCCCGATACGACCGCCGCCACTGAGCCACTCACCGATACCATACACCGCAACACCCGTAGCAATGATGGCAACCGATCGTAGCAATCGATCAAAGAAAGCGCGGTCGGTAAAGAGCAGCACAAGATAGAAACTCGCAACTGCACACGTCAACATCAAAAGCCCATCGCCTCGAACCAAGAGACTCCAGAAACTCCGGTAGAAATCGATGCCGATGAGACTCGTACCGTACGCAAGTACAAGAAGTGCTCCAGGAATCCACGCTTCCCATCGCAATAATCGCCCCCAGTAGAACGGGCGACCATATGCCACAAGAATCGTAAAGAGACCTACCGCAACGAAACTACCTGCATAGAACAGGAGCGTCTTCGGTACCAAGTACGGGTAGATAACTCCGCCCCAAATTACGACCGGCAAGAGCGTCGGCAAAAGCAGAACCCAAGAGTAGACACGCGCGATACGATCTCTGAGTTCGCTCATTGCTTTGCCTGCAGTCGTGCTATCTCTGCGTCAATGGCGGAAGTATCCTTCCCCGGCAACAGCATCTTTGCCGTCTGCCATGCCTTAATCGCATCTGCATATCGTCCAACCGCCGAGAGCCAACGTGCTTCAATGGCGAGAATCGAGGCATTGTCACCAAACTGCTTCGACGCATCCGCAAGTGCTGCAACGATACGCGGCGTATCTTTCGGGAACTGCTGTGTGAGATACGTGAGGCGCTCGAGATGGTACTCAAGCATACCCGGCTCAACCGCAACTGCTTTGCCGTACGCATCAGCAGCTGTGGCGTACGCCCCGAGCTCTGCCATCAAGTGGCCAAGATTCACATACGCGAGTCCCTTGGTCGGATGAATGGCAATGGCGCGATTGAAATTCTGATACGCGAGCGAGCCCTCTCCAAGCATCCCGTAATCATTTGCGATGCCATTATAAAGATCGTAGTCGTCGTACTTCCCCTTCCCAAGAAGACCCGTGAGAAGCGTAATGTCAGCATTTGCTTTCTGTACAAGCGCATCATTACCCGTATAGATACCCTTGAAACTCCACGAGGCGAGCGAATCCGACACATTAATCGGGAACGGTCCGGTACTCGTACTCGTGGCGGTCACTGGTGCAGTCGTAACACCACTATCTGTCGATGACGCAAGCGTACTCGACGTAGTAGTCGCCGAAGAGGATGAGCCGAGCGCGTGCGACCACGTACTCCACGCGACAAAACCAATAATCACCAAGATGACTCCCCCGCCAATAAGCTGCTGTTTCGTTGAAAATTGCATATGCGAGAAGGATACCACAAACCCATTCCCCCTTCACGAGAGGGCTACTACCCCTTGCGCGACGCGCGCCGCATGCTGAAATAGCGCATCCCGATTAACACAATCGAGATGATAAAAAATAGAAGCGAGGAGAAGAAAGCGACCGGACCTTTCGCAAAGGGAGTCATCCAATTCTCAGGATATTCGGGTGCAAGAAAAATAAGAATCATCGACAGTGGTATCCACACGTACGCGAAGCGCAACCACGTCCGATACACCTCATCTCGCATCTTATAGGTAATCAACGCAAGAAGAAAAAGCGGGATACTTGGGAGTAAATTCATACCTATGTCGGTGAGCGAGAATGGACAATTACCAGCCGATCCTTCTTTTACAAAAAAATCGCATACAGCATAGTTGCCAACATAGTTCCAAATAATTAAGCAGCTGCTCAACAAGCCAGAAACAACTAAAAGTATTTTTTTATTCATTTTTAAATCTCTAATAACTAATGATTAAATTCCCTTCGCTTGTTTTCATATATGGTATCACTAGGCCAGAGAAAGTTTGTTTTCTCGATCGCATATTCGAGTCATCCTCTTCCTTTAAATTACCCGTACCGTATACGTGCGTCACTATACTCGTTTTATTTTCCTTCGCGCGATAGTCCGCCACGAGTGTCGTAGAGGCTGTATGTAGAGTAGCGATAAACGTACTGAGAGATTTGTTCTTGGTGAGACTCCAGCTGTATGAGATAGAAGCGCGAGCAAGTGTTGTCGTCGCTCCGTTATATGCTACTGTTTTTGGCACAATCAAGGCATGTCTTTCTGAAGCGCTTTG
>JAKAKH010000039.1 GCA_021824605.1 bacterium | reverse complement strand
GACGCTGATGCCAGGGGCTATGCCATCGAGACGATTGGAAAGAAAGAGGCAGAAGCCCTGGAAGCTCGGCTGAAGGTCATTAAGGATCATGGCGAGGCCGGCATCACACTCGCCGGCTACGACGCGGTCCAGGAATCGTCAAAGGGTCCCGGCAATACCATCGTGTGGGCAAACAACCCTCTCGGCGCACTTGCGGGAATGTTCAAACAGAAAGGAGATGAAAAATGAACGAATTGCTCTTACTCGCCCTATGGGTGATCGGTATTTTCTTGGTAGTTGTCACCGTAGGAGTCGGGGGCACCATCTGGCTTCGTGCCATCAGTCCGCATTCGCGGGCGATGGCCGCAGCACAGGCCCGTGTCAATCGAAGAACGACGACCACAACGACTCCCCCGTCAGAACCCCAGCCGCCAAAGAGACGAGACAGGTTCGAACGAGTCAGAAAATGGCTTGCGACATCCTTTTGGAACCTTCTTTTCGGTTTCGCGGGACTAGCGATCCTCATCTGGGGGTTTCTTTCTACCTCTCATTCATGGGAGACACCCACGCTCGGGGCGATTGTGGTCTGGAGCCGAGAACACTGGCTTTGGATCCTCGCGCTTGCGGGCATCCTCGCGGTACTCGCCGAGCTGAATGCCGCCACCCTGGGAAGGGCGACGAAGGTGGTGCGCAGCACGCTCCTCTGGGGCTTGGCTGCGCTCTTCATCGGCATTCCGGTGTTGGCGGGGTTCACGAGCACGGGGAATAGTTCTACAACAAATACAGCTCAGATACCCCTGGCGAGTGCGCCGCAATCGTCGTGGCCCAAGCTGACCGCAGTGGCAGGAGGAGAGTTTGCACACATCACCGTGCCACCAAAAATGCACGTAGTGATGATCGGAAACAATTTCCGTCTTCACAATGTGTACCAGGACGGACATGAATGTGCATTCGGGGAGCACTGTGTTGACGGTCCACTGACGTCGGTGTATGCCACAAACGAGGCAACCGAGGAAAATATCATCTCCTACGCTTTCGCTCCCGATGTTCCTTAGTGTTCTTTGTTGGCTCGTCCAACGCAAAAGCCGCACATCACTGTGCGGCTTTTTCTTTTCGTAATGTATTTTACTTATTCGACAAGATATGTGCGATTATGGTAGATTCTCGAAGGATACGTACTAGTGTCCGCACGGGTTATTCTGACCAAGTCAAGCATTTTTGGAAATGAAAGGAAATTATCGTGGCAAAAGACAAAGACAAGAATCCTGCGACAGAGTGGCATAACAAGGGTGAGCAAGACTACGTGAACGGCAAATACAACCCACCAAGGAGTTGGATCGCCGAAACCACAATTGCCTCAGATCAGGACAGAGAGAATTGCAAGAGTTACAGAGAGGGGCGGGAAAACGCGAAAAAGCAAGAAAAATAAACCGTCGGATAACTACACGTCAGAAAGGCTTAAATTATTCAAAGCAAAAGCCGCACATCGCTGTGCGGCTTTTTCTTATCCCTCGTCACGTACTACTGCGACAGTTTATGAACCGGCGTGAGATCAAAGGTGCTTAATGCAACATTAATGATACCGTATGCCCCGAAGATAACCACTAGCCCGACGAGCCCCCAGAGGATGGCACGACGGCCTGTTTCTCGAGCACCCGCATCACCCGCTTGCCAGATGAACTGGAAGACGCCCCAGAGGAACACTACAAACGCACTTGCCGCGAGCAGTAGGATAATCGGATTGATTATCTCGACGATAACCTTCCCGAGGAACGTATTCAGCGTATCGAGCATCGACTATCCGCCGATCTGGACTCCCGCCCGTGGCGTACCACCGTTTATACCAGAATTATTGTTGAAGCTGATGGTGCCCGTGAGGATATTCACGAGACCCCAGATCGATACCATCACAAAGAAGCCGATAAGGCCCCAGAGCATAAGCTCTTTCCCCTTCTCCTTCGCAGTGTCGTTGGTAGCACCCATGATGAAAGTCTGGAACGCACCCCAGACGAAGACGATAAATGCGATCGCGAAAATAATCGGCACCAATATATTGTTGATCGTATTGATGATGAAGGATCCAACATCTGAGAGATTGTTCACCGTGGCTGCGAGAGAGACGAGCGGAAGAGCGAATACAGAGAGCACGCCTGACGTAAGAGCAAAAGCTTTTTTCATAGAATAAATAAACGATTAATGAGTTAATTGTAGCCTTTCGCCTCAACCGGTCAATGGACCTTCATGCGAAGTGTGGATAGTCGGAAATGCCTACAGCGTCGGATAACTTGGCGCAGCACCTCCGGCACCGAGACCGAAGGTACTGAGAACAATCGCTACGAGACCCCATACTGAGAGTATGACGGCAAATCCAATGACGCTCCAGAGAACAAACTTTCTCCCCGTCTCGCGCTCACCTTCACTGTCTGCACCAAGGATGAAGTATTTGTATACGCCATACACAAAATAGAGAAATGCGATGGCGAACAGCACCGGAACAAAGACCGTATTGATAAGACTCTTAATGTCTCCAGCGAAGGCGGTGATTCGGATGAGATCCATAGTGTATTAGTATGACGTCGGTAATATCGGTGCCGCAACACCAGTGAGACCAAAGGTATTGGCGACGACGTTCACCATTCCCCAGACCGACACCATCGCGACGAAGCCGATAAGACCCCAGAGAATGATCTTGTGACCATTTTTGACCCCCGCCGAGTCACCCGAAGAAGGGGCTATGATGTATGCCTTCGCGATGCCGTAGAGAAATACGAGGAAAGATATTGCGAAGAGGAGCGGTACTAAAACGTTGTTAATGAGGTACAAGAGAGTAGAGGCGACCCCGCAGATACCGACGCACGACATATAAGGTACGTACATATTTTTAAGTATGACACATTACGCGCCTGGCGCGATGCCAAGCGTGGATAACAGCAGGTTCACGAGACCCCAGACAGCGAAGAGTACCGTGAGACCAATGATACCCCAGAACACAAACTGCCTCCCCTCCTCTCGACTCTTATCCTCTCCCCCATGTAGCAGGAAATGATTCACCACCCCCCATACAAACGCAGCGGCGGCAAGCGTGAAGATCATCGGTACTACCACCGTATTCAAAACCCCAATGAGGCCTGTCGAACCACTACCAACGAATTCTTTAAACGTCATATTAGCCGCCGAGTGCCTGGACCGTCGACAGGATGCCGAGCGATATAGCCTTCGCCCCAAGGAGAACGAGTGCGCCAATAAGTGTCCAGAAAAGCATAGTCCGTGCCTCGGTAATCTTAGACTCATTCCCTTGAGCCATAACAAACTTAAATCCAGCGAAGATCACCATAAGTACGACGACAACGACACCGATATTAATGATGAACTCGAGAATATTGTTCAGGAACGCCATAAGGCAGTTGCCATTCCCGGCACTACAATCAACACCCTTAAGGGGGTTAAGTAGCGACGTGTTTGGGCCAGTACCAGTATTCGTCACACTTGTTTGCGTCTGCGAAGGATTATTATTCACTGAAGTTTGTATGCCTCCTCCAGATTGACTTGTGTAATTACTTATCGATAGACACTGGCCATTGTAAAGTAATCCCCCGCCGGAACCAGGACCATTTAGATCGCAGGCGGAGCCATTAGCCGTTCCAGCGGGATCTGCAAACACCATAGGCGCCTGCCCGAAGAGAGCAAGAGCGAAGAGGAGTGTAACGACAGCGAAGAAGCGTGAGATCATTTTTGTAGAAGCGCGGTTAATGCATTTTGCGCTGCAATGAGGGCAGTATCGGGAGTAAGGCGACCGCTAATCACATTACTAATCATACCGGACAGGACAGTGTCCGTACTCGCAGGGAGTGGGGACAACCAGCCTTTCGTATAGAGCGCTTCAGCGTACGCGATTGCTGCGACAGGATCCGTCGGCGCCGTAGCAAGCGGAGTGAGCGTTGCTGGCACGAGCGAAAGCGCGGTCGCGACAGTCGTTTGAATAGCTGGGCCAGTGAGAAGTGCCGCAGCTTGGTACGCACCTGCAGGATTCTTCGCGCCACGCGGGATCATAAAGGCGTAGACAAGCCCATAGACACTCTTGAAGGTGGCCGTGGCTGGCTGCGGTAAGGCAGATACCGCGAAATCAAGGTTCGGATTAGCTGCAGTGAAGAATCGTGCCTCCGACGCATAGCCGATATAAAGAGCCAGGTCACCATTTTGGAACGCTTGCTGCGAATCAGGGAGCGATCCATTCCACGAATACGACACCTTCGACGGATCAGCAAATTGCGTATAGAAATTCAAGACCGCATTGCCAGGAAGAACGCCGTTTGTCGCGGTGCCACTCAGGTTTGCAGAGAGCAGGCCGTTTGCAGTTGAAGAAATCGGAACGCCAGTCTGGAGGAACAGCGAAGAGAGGATGGCTCGTGCATTGTGGACATTGCTATACGTACCAAGTGCGATGAGACCCCGGGTGACCTGTTTACTTGGGGTGAGTATCGCAACAGTAGGAACGAGACCGGTAAGCGCTTCCCAGGTTGCTGGTGGTTTCGCGATACCGTCTGAGGAGAGAATGGAGCGGTTTGAGAAAAGAACAAGCGGATCGACAAGAAACGGGACGCCGTAGTACCCGGCACCCCCGGGAGCGGTGAAAAGCTGGCCGGCCTCAATGAAATTCGCATTGAAGGTCGACGCCGAAAGTGTTGCGTAGGGTATCGGGGTAAGAAGCTTCGCAAGCGACTGCAGCTCCTCTTGGGAAGCAAGAATGAGATCGGGTGCCTGCCCGGTCGCAATCGCTGACGCAAGATCCGCCGAGAGCGTGTCTGGATTCTTTTCGACATAGGAGACGTCCTTCAACTCTGTGTTTGTCTGGCCGACAGCAGCAAGAGCATTCTGTACTGCCACTTTCGGCAACACACCCCAAATGACGACCGTGCCTACGCTCCCACCGTTAGTGCTCTTGTTCGAACCCGTATGCGTCGCGAATACGAAAATACCGATAAATGCAGCGAACGCGAGCACGCCAAGGAGGACAACTTTGAAGACGGTAATTTTCATAGGTTAAGGTGCGGTAAATAGAGCGCCGTAGTGGTGCGGCCCGGCACGGAACGACTTCACTTTATGGAACCCGCCCGTAATAAAGAGCTCTTCCATCGCATGTTCTGGCACGACCTGCTCCTGGCTCGGACCCATACCTCCATAACTCCCCGCCCAATCGACAACCATAAGTTTCCCTCCCGGCTTCAGCACACGTCGCAGCTCACCAAGCAGGCCGTCGCGATGCTCGATCTGAAATAGAGTATTTGCAAGTACCACGGCATCGAGCGATGCGTCGCGTAGGTGTGTGCCACCCGGCTTTTCAATATCGCCCCAAATGACATCGATGATGTGTTCGTGCCGCTCGTGCGTATTGAGCTTGAGGTGTTTCAGTACGTCTTCCTGTACATCGATGGCATACACTTTCCCACTGTGCCCGACGATAGCTGCTGCTGCCCGAGCGTAGTGCCCTGAACCGGCGCCGAAGTCACCGACTTTCATCCCCTCGCGAAGACCAGCCTGCAACATATTTTCGTGCGGAGAACTAAAAGACGCGCTCATAGTAGATGTATACAACATAGCACGTGCGGGCCGCAGCGGCCCGCACAATCAACACCTCGAACCAAGAGAGCGGGTTAGAGTGCAACCATCGAGGCAATCGAGTCGCCTTCGCGCATCTTCATAATACGGACGCCTTGCGTTGCACGCGAAAGGAGCGAGATGGAGGAAATACCGGTGCGGATCACCTGCCCTTTCTTCGAAACCACCACGATTTCCTCGTCGTCGCCATTGCCGGTCACCACTTTCGCGCCAATGATCTCACCGGTCTTAGGAGTTACCTCAGCAGTCTTGATACCTGAACCGCCGCGACCTTGCACTTTGTACTCCGACATCTTGGTACGCTTGCCGTAGCCCTTGCTCATAATGACAAGGAGTGAGGCGTCCTTTGCGGCGAGTGCGGGGATGACTTCCGCCGAAACGACGCGATCGCCCTTCTTCACGCTCATACCCTTCACGCCGCCAGCAGTACGACCCATCTCGCGAACATCCTCAGTATCAAAACGAATCGACTGGCCTTTCGCCGTCACAATCGACACGGTATCGCCCTCGGCAGCATGATGTGCGGAGACCAGCTTGTCGCCTTTCTTCAAATTAATGGCAATGATGCCTGAGCGACGCACATCAGCAAAAGCTTTTGCCGCCACGCGCTTCACCACGCCTTCTTCAGTCACAAAGACAACTGACGAGGCGTCGAGTGCTGCACCCTTTGGCACCGGCAAAATCGACGTAACTTTCTCTTCTGCGGCAAGCGACAGGAAGTTCATAATGCTCTTTCCTTTTGTGGCACGTTTCCCTTCTGGAATTTCGTACATCTTCAGCTGGTACGCTTTGCCGAAATCGGTGAAGAAGAGCAGGTCACTATGGGCACTCGTCACAAGGAAATGCGTGACGATATCTTCTTCTTTTGTTGCAATGTCGACCACGCCGACACCGCCGCGCTTCTGGCTCTTGTACTCGTCAGGATTCGTACGCTTCACATACCCGCCTTGAGTGAGGAGAAGCATCGAGTCTTCATCGGGCACAAGATCTTCGACTGAGATGTTCTGCACGCCACCCCGCATAACACGCGTACGGCGATCGTCGCCATATTTCTCAGCAAGCTCCTCAAGCTCTTTCTTCACGACCGCGAGAATCTTCTTCGGCGACGAGAGAATGTCTTTCAACTTCTTGATAAGTGCCTGCACTTCAGACAATTCATCCTCAAGTTTCTTACGTTCGAGACCAGCAAGCTTCGAGAGGCGCATTTCGAGAATGGCTGCCGCCTGGAGTACCGAAAAACCGAACTTCTTCTGGAGCGCGGCGCTCGCTGATGGAATGTCAGCGGCTTTCTTGATGATCGCAATCACTTCGTCGATATGGTCGAGCGCTTTACAGAGACCGAGCAAGATATGCTCGCGCGCTTCAGCCTGCCGCAGATCGAATTCGGTCCGACGCTTCACAACTTCGCGACGATGCTCGACGAAGTGCGTCAGAATCCCTTGGAGCGAGAGCATCTCGGGCACGCCGTGAACGAGCGCGAGCATATTGTAATGGAACGTGCTCTCAAGCTCAGTGTGTTTGTAGAGTGCATTCAACACAGCCTGCGGATGCGCCGTACCCTTCAGCTCGACCACAATGCGCACATCGGGCATACCCTTCTCGTCGCCAGCAGATTCATCGCGCAAATCGCGAACACCCTCAATCTTTTTGTCTTGTACCAAATCTGCAATGCGTGAGATGAGTTCGCTCTTATTCACGCGGTACGGGATCGACGTGATGATGATGCGCGTATCTTTCTTACCATCATCAACAATCTCAGCTTCGCCGCGCACGATCACCGGCCCACGACCATTGCTGTACGCATGCTTGATATCTGCCTGATTGAAAGCAACCCCGCCCATCGGGAAGTCGGGGCCTTTCACAAACTGCAACAGATCATCTGTTGTCGCCTCAGGATTCTCAATAAGATGGATTGTCGCAGCAACGACTTCGCGAAGATTGTGCGGCGGAATATTCGTTGCCATACCGACAGCAATACCGAGCGTGCCATTGAGGAGCAAGTTTGGCAGCGCTGCAGGAAGAACATTCGGCTCTTCACGGGTCGCATCGTAGTTTGGATTCCACGCCACGGTCTCCTTCTCGAGATCAGCGAGGAGCGCATCGGCAATACGCGACATCTTCGCCTCGGTATAGCGCATCGCCGCTGGCGAGTCGCCGTCGATACTACCGAAGTTACCTTGCCCGAGGACGAGCGGGTAACGGTGCGAGAATGGTTGCGCCATCTTCGCCATTGAGTCATAGACGGCAACATCGCCGTGCGGGTGGTACTTACCGAGCACTTCACCGACCACCGTTGCGCTCTTGCGGAACTTCGCTCCCGGCACGAGCCCCATATCTTTCATCGCGAAGAGAATGCGGCGGTGCACCGGCTTCAAACCGTCACGCACGTCAGGGAGTGCGCGGGCAGTAATAACCGTCATTGCGTAGTCGATATACGACTGCCGCATTTCAGAGACAATCGGCTGATCAATGACGTTTGCCGCCACAGGTACTACTTCTTCTGATTCATCTGCCTTGCCGCGTGCCATAGAAATAAACGATTAAAACGGTATAGTCGTCTGCTCTGGCGCCTTCTGTGTAGGTGCGACTGACGTATCAACAATATCAATATGTGCAGGAGCCTGGGCATCCTTCAGAGCTGCGGCAGCACCGGCAAGACCTTCGCCCGAGGTGCCCGAGGCACTGGTCGTCGCCACCGGCGCCTGTCCGGTACTCATCGCAAACGAACTTCCCTGAATGGCGAACGCATTTGTGGCAAAGCTGCCGATAAGCCAGATAAGGGCAATGAACCCACTGCCGGCTGCAGCGGTCCCGATGGCAATACGCTTGCGCACATGATGCGGCTTCCCTTTTATCTGTTCAATGTGATCGAAAATAGTTTTCATAGAGGTTAGGGGGTCACTACCAGTATACTCCCATCTCGTCCCGCAAGATCTTTCTTCTTCAGGGTGAGTTTATCAACTGTTTCGCTTCCATTCCCTGCATCTTTCAGGAACGTATCAATAGATTTCGGGAGGCCCATGCCACTCCAATGCATTGGGATAATAATTTTCGGTTCAAGTGAGACCGCGAGCTCATGTGCCTTAGCGGGTGAGAGCACACCTTCGTCGCCAATTGGGACAAAGAGCACGTCAATTTCTCCGATACCCTCACGCGCTTCTTTCGACAACTCGGCGTCCGCGAGCGCACCAAGGTGCACGAGCATCATATCTTCGAGCCCGACTGCATACACCGTATTGACGGCTTCAGTCTTCCCTGGCGCGAGCCCATACTGGCTTTTCGAGAGAAATCCTTGCACGACGACCCCCTGGCGCTCGTACTCCCCAGGACCCTGAATCACAAACGGCACCTTTTCTCCGTACGTAACCTCATCGGCACCGTTCATATCGGGATGATTACGCGAAATAAGCGCAATGTCCGCACCAAAACGGACCGAGGGAAGCGTCGCTCCTTTCGAAATTGGATCAAACACCACTGTCAGATCGCCGAGTGTTACTTTGAAACATTGCCCCCCGTGATGCGTGATAACCATTCCCTCCATTCTAGCATTTTTGGACAATATTTGCTACAGTCTCTCTGTTGCGTGTGCGAGAAGTAGCGAGGCGTTAACCCTGAAAGCCGCAAGGTTTCAGTACCCTCGGCGAAAATCCACACCGCTATATATATGTCTGAAGAGAATTCTGGCGTGAAAGCCGCGCCGCTCCCGACCATTCACCTTGCCGAAGGCCACCCGATGGCCGGGCTTATCGATGCTATCCCGACCCCGCCGGGCGTTGGTGATCTGGTCGAAGGAACGATTATCGCCATTAACCGTGGTCGTGTATACATCGACTTGCCGCCGTTCGGTACCGGACTCATTTACGGTCGCGAGTACCTCAACGCTGCTGACGTCCTCCGTAAGGCAAACCCAGGCGACATGATTAGCGCAAAAGTCGTTGATCCTGCTGGTCGCGAAGGGTACATCGAACTCTCGCTCAAGGAAGCTCGCCAGGCTGCTATCTGGGGCGAAGCTGAGACAGCAATTCTCGCACAGACGCCGTACTCTCTCGTTGTTGAGGAGGCAAACAAAGGAGGTCTTATCCTCTCGTGGCAGGGCATCCAGGGATTCCTCCCTGCATCCCAGCTCGCAAATGAGCACTATCCTCGCGTACCAGAGGGTGATAAGGACAAGATTCTCGGTGAGCTTATGCAGCTCGTCGGCCACCCTCTCTCGGTCCGCATCATCACTGCAGACGCAAAAGAAGGGAAACTTATCTTCTCAGAGCGCACTGATAGCGAGTCTGAAGAAAAGGCCTCCCTTATCGACAAGTACCAGGTGGGCGACGCTATCGAAGGTGAAGTCACCGGCATTGTCGACTTTGGCGTCTTCGTGAAGCTTGAACAGGGTCTTGAAGGACTCGTTCACATCAGCGAACTCGACTGGGGGCTCGTCGAGGATCCGCATGCCCTCTTTACTGTTGGCGACAAAGTACGCGTCAAGGTTATTGAAATAAAAGACGGCAAAGTTTCGCTTTCGATTAAGGCTCTCAAAGAGAATCCGTGGCACACTGCCGCTGAGCGCTACACGAAAGGGAAGGAAGTACCTGGTGTCATCATCAAGTACAACAAGCACGGTGCGCTCGCTTCGATCGAAGAAGGTGTCGCTGGCTTGGTGCACGTAAGCGAATTCGCTTCGCCACAAGAGCTTCGCGAAACACTCGAGCTCGGCAAGACCTATCCATTCACCATTACCCTCTTTGAACCGAAAGAGCAGCGCATGACGCTCACCTACAGCGGCAAGCGAGGAGCAAAATAAAAGGAGTGTCTTTTATTTTCTTCGAGCGTAGCCGGATGAAAGCTCCGCTTACGCAGGCAAGAAGAAGTAGTCAGCAAAAGAAAGCAC
>JAKAKH010000013.1 GCA_021824605.1 bacterium | reverse complement strand
ACACCAGATAGAGTTCAAAATGGAACCAAGTACCCCTCCAGTGAGCCACCCACCAACGCTATTCCCCTGATCTCCCGAAGCTGCTGCAACCTTCAAATGCACAAACGTTCCAGGAGCATACGTCCCCGCCGAACTGTCGAGCCCTGCTCCGAAAGTCGCAAGATTATTCTGTGTATACGGAGGCCCGCAGAGATAATAATTCGTGACTTGAGCATCTCCCCCTGTCGTAACCGCTTGCACGGTATACCCTGAGGGGACAGTGTATGGCCCCCACGATACGTATCCGTTTACATCCGTACCGAGATAAATTTGATAGGTACCATCCCAGGGTCCGGTACAAGTGTTCTGTCCGCAGTCATACGTCGATGGCGTCGGCCGCAGGTCGACCATCGTACACGCCGGAAGCGTTTGCGAGTAATACCAGACGGTTGAGGTGGCGGCTGCCTCTGCCTTCGTACCACCAAGGAAAAAGGTACTTGCCGCAAAGGCGACAAAGAGCGCTGATCGTAGGAGGACAGTTCGCGAAGAAGTAAGAGACATTGTCGTGGGTTAAGGAGTCGTCTTCGTCGCAGCAGTCGACATAATCTGCACAGTGATCACCGGAAATTCCGAAAGAGATTTGATATTGACGGAAGAGAGTGCGGAGATAGTGTCTCCGACTTTGATATCTGCTATCTTCACCGGCGTTGCCTTGAAAGGTGCGACAGCTATTTTTGTTGACGTAGCGACAGAGGTCGGGAATCCAGTCTGCGTAATCTTCAGCACTGTTGTCGAAGCGCTGAGCAGCAGTGTTCGGTGTGCGAGTGCGGGGTCATCGAGAGGGTTTATATTCGCCTTCAGCTCGAGTGTGTTCCCTTGTATCGCCGTCACCGTGCCTGTCACAATACGAACATCAGCCGGTGCCTCAAATACTTTGCCAAAACTGCTGTTCTTAATAAGATCTTGCGCGGCTGTAAACCCTGATTGATATCCCTTTTGTGTGTTGCTGAGCGGAGCTGGGAGATACGGATCGGCTACAACACCTACAACCACTCCGATAAGAAGCGAGACGACAATGCCGATGATATGCGTACTCGTCGAACACGAACGTGTCATGCTTTGCGGCTGCCCTGGGTATACATCCATAGGTATAAAATAAAATAATATTGGTACTTGCCGTAAGTATAGCTTCTTACTGATACTCTCTGCTGCTTCAGTAGAGTGGCTGTGGACAAGTAGACAAAGAAAAAGACCGCGCGGAGCGCGGTCTTTTCATGTTCCAGAAAATCTTTTAATAATTTTGGAAAGTCGGCACCACGTTCACGATCGTCGAGTTCGAGACCGGGTTTCCTTTTGTGGTACAGGTGAGGACGTAGGTGGTTTGCGAGGTAATGGTGTCAGGAGTACCCGGAGCCGGGTTGGCAGTTCCCGAGGCGAAGTGAACACCGTTCTTCTTCACTTCGCAGGTCTGCACCCCAGAGGAGGTCCAGCTCACCTTGATAGTGGTACCTGCCCGAACGCGAGTCTCCGAGGCAGTGATGTTCGCTTGTGGCTGGGTCACGTCCACTGTTGCTATTTGCGGAGAGGTGGAGAAACCACCCGGACCGGTACAGACGAGTTGGTACGACGAAGTAGTTAGCGGCGTGACCGGGACACCTGAGAGGTTTTTCGTGGCACCACCGGTGGCAAAGCCCGTACCGTTGCAAGAAATCGTACCGGTTGAATCCCAAGTGAGGTACGAGGTCTGACCGGGATCGATAGGAGTCGGCGAAGCGTTGAAGGAGGTAATCACCGGGACAGGAGCGAAGGTGGCAGTGATGGTGTGATTCGCAGTGACGTTGTTGAAGGTGTATCCAGTGAGGGCACCTTTGTTCACGCCGTCAACCGTGACACTCACGATGTTGTACTGGGCAGCTGGGGTGATGGTATAGGATTGGCTGCTACCGGAAGGAACAGTGGTCACACCTGAAGGAGTGATGGTGCCGCTGCCGCTCGCAACTGAGGCGGTAAGAGTGTATTGCGCTTGGCAAATACTGCCGTTCCAGACAGAGTTCGAGCACGCAGAAGTGCCGGTCACTTGAGCAAGAACTGGACCCGTGGCAGTACCGTCATGAATCTGATAACAACCGGAATTGTACGGAATGTATACCGGGCTGGTTTGCAGGCCAGGGCCGGTGGAGGTATAGAGACCTCCGCCGCAATCGGTAAGGACTGCGGTGGTGATACCAGAAGAATTCCAAGAGACAGGGGTGGCACAACCAGCATTCCCACCGGTGATGGAACAGGATGGGGACGCAGAGAAAGAGGCGGAGGACACTACACAGGACTGATTCGTATAACTACCGCTGAGCGAACCATTCGTACAAATACGAGTCTCTGCAACAGAGGAACAGGCCGCTGGAGCAATTACGGATGACGTTTGATATGCCGTAACCGAAGAGCCACTAGCGAGCGATCCGCCCCACGGCAGTGGACACGAGGCTGGTGAACCCACTTGTACCGTTACAGATTTCGTCGCTGCCGGTGAAATCGCACCGGAACACGTAAGTGTGTACGTAGTATTGGCAGTGAGTGGCGGCGTCGGAATGCTGCCGCCCGAAGGTGAGACATTGCCGATACCATTGTTGATGCTGCAGGAAGTGGCGTTCGTGACTCCTGACCAGGAAAGAGTTGAGGAAGTGTTGTACGCGACGGGGCTAGTAGCAGTAAAGGAACTGATGGCGGGGGCTGAAGCGCAATTCAGATTGGTGTAGCTGCCAGTGAGAGAGCCATTCGTACAGGTACGTGTCTGTGCGACACAAGTTGCCGGAGGAACCACCGAGGACGACTGGTATGCGGTCACGGACGTACCGTCCGGAGTAGTACCGCCCCACGGCAGTGGACAGGCAGCACCCTGTACGGAGAAAGACATGCTTGAGGGAGCGCATTGTGACCCGTCGTAGTAACAGCCAAGGAGGTTTATCACATAGGTCCCCGAGGCAGCTGGCGCAGTGAAGGTGAACGACCCAGATGTCGCTCCTGCCGCTGCCGTTTGGACGGAGGTGCTGTTCGTACTGGTGAAATGAAGCCCTGGTTGGAGCGTCGCAGTGACTGAGACGGTCGGAGGTGTCGAGCAGCCGAAGAAGAAGCACATGATACTGTGCAGAGCGCTTCCAAGAAGACCACCGGTGATCCAACCCCCGACATTATTCCCCTGCTGCCCTGTCGCAGAGTACAGAGAGGCGGTAACCGTCTCATGAGGAGCATACACGTCCTTATTAGTGACTGCGGCAAAAGTAGCGACAGGCTTATATGTGTACGGCGGACCGCACTGCTCGTAATACGTATACGTAGCATCACCTCCAGCGGTGACTAGCACGATGCTGTACCCAGAGGGAACCGTGTAAGGGACATAACCGCCGTACACCCAGTTATAATCCTGAGCAGACCAGAAAGGACCGGCATTTGGATCCCAGATTTGATACGTGCCATCCCAAGGCAAACTGCAGGTATTCTGTCCGCAATCATACGTAGGCATGGGCGTAGGAATGACATTAATCTGCGGACATGATGGGATACTGTAGTTGTAGTACCAAACAGACGGCGTAGTCGCTGCCTCGGCTTTCGTGCTACCAGAAAAAAGTGCGGTAACCGCAACGAAAATAAGAAGAGCAGATTTTATGACTGAGGCGGATGAGAAGTGAGGAGACATTGTTTTTCGTTACGGCGTGGTCTTCGGTATAATTTGAATGTACCGTGCGGTAATGTCTTTCGCTGTTTTGATATTCACAAGGGAGAGTACCGACACCGCATCGCCAACCTTAATATCTGACACATTTCCACCGACCACATTAAAATTGACCGGCTGCGTTCCGGTTGTGCTTCCCGTTTGCTTCTGTTTCGCAAGATATGCTGTCATTTCTGCTTGATACGTCGCAGGATCTTTCAATGCAACCTTCATGACTGTCGTGGATGCATTCGTAGTGACTGTTCGCGTCGCGAGTGATGGATCATCGCCTTGATTTAGTGACGCGACTTTGAGTGTAAACGTTGCGCCGCTTACGGCTGTAACCGTACCTTCCACGGTGCGAACATCAGGGGCAACAGAGTTACTGCTAGTGCTGCTGGTACTACTTGCCACAACAGCTTTCGCCGCCGCAAACCCAGACTGATACCCCTTTTGTGTATTGCTGAGCGAGGCTGGAAGATACGGATCGCTGAAGCTGTTCAGCACACCTCCAATTATAAGTGAGATGAAAATAATGATGCCGTACGCAGCAATAGGAGAATGTGCTGGTGGTGGCGTCATGCTTTGCGGCTGCCCTGGGTATACATCCATAGGTATAAAATAAAATAATATTGGTACTTGCCGTAAGTATAGCTTCTTACTGATACTCTCTGCTGCTTCAGTAGAATGACTGTGGACAAGTTAGACAAAGAAAAAGACCGCGCGAAGCGCGGTCTTGAAGCAGTTTACATCGGCATCACGATGGACAATTGAGGGAGGCCGCCCACTTCCCTGTCGTCGCATCGTAGGTTGTGGTGATGCACTGCCCGCCAATGGAGAAAGCGAAGCCAGTCGACGTTCCTTCACCCCAATCGATCATCGCGGTGCCGCCGCCGATGACACTGTTGCCAGGAACATCGACCAACGTGCCGTCGTCGACATACAGGAGCGTCTCGTTGTACCAGAGCGTGACGTTGTTCTGGAAAATGGCTGCCATCACGGCGCGGCCATTGACCTGCACTCCTGAAGCGACGAAGTGTGCCGTGTCCTTAAAGCAGGACTGGCTTTCCGTCGCACAGCCAATCGGGAGCAGCGGCGCTCCAGCGACCTTGACCCCGACCGGGTAGAGACAGACCCCGCTCCCTGGTGAGAAAACGGCGGGAGACGTGCAGCCTGGTGCTGGCGTACCCGTAAACGAGTAACTCACCGGCACCTTGAGGCCACCCGTGACCATGCCGTTTGTCACGTCGCTTGCGCCGAAGAACACGAAGTTCCCGGAGAGCAGACACGAAACATTCACGGGCGTGACACTTCGATCGAGCGAGAACGTGATGGCAACACCGCCCGACGGAGGAGGAAGATCAGTGATCCCTCCGCTGCCGAGCGGGATGACCTTGTCAGCGCACGAGAGCGAAATGTCGTTCGTGACAACCCCCATGTAGTTCGTCACCGCATAGGTCAACACGATGGAGCCATTCACGGGAATGCTCGACCCGACGGCCGGAACGACTGACTGCAAGGTTGCAGTCACCGGTCCAGTACTGGTTGGTGGTGGGGGCGACGAGGGGGCGGTGGTGCTGGATGAGGTGGAAATTCCACCTCCTCCACCGCCGCCACCGCAGCCAGGAAGCCCAAAGACAAGCGCGGCAATGACAGCCACTGAAAGCCATTTGAAGGTCTTCATACCCATCCCTTTCAAGGAACAGACTGGACAAGCGGATCAAGTGAGAGAACTTTTCCGCCTGTTGAGGACGGGGTAGTAGTTCGATCACCTCCGCACTAAGAAATACTCTTTTATTCAGATTTGTCAACCTCTCTGCGACTGTCAGTAAAGAAAAACCGCGCAACTTTCGTTGCGCGGGGTGGCCGTGACAAGCAGTACTCATCACGGCACAAAGATCACGACGGACAAGGAACGTACCCCAGGACCATTTGCTGGCTGGCGATGTCGAGATTGCCGGCAAGGCAAAGCCCGCCAGACTCGATCACGACGCCCGTAGCCGTACCCATCAACTTGTCGACGGGCGTGGCATAGCCGCCAATCGCATTGTTCCATGGGTACGACACCAACGTGCCGTCATCCGTAAAGAGCAACGCCATCCGCCAGAGCGGGCCCGGGTTCTGGAAGAACGCAACCATCACCGGGCGGCCGCCAATCACGATCCCGGTCGCCGCAAACTTCGCGGT
The DNA here is from genome assembly GCA_021824605.1 of bacterium. GTDB lineage: Bacteria > Patescibacteriota > Minisyncoccia > Phycocordibacterales > Phycocordibacteraceae > C7867-001. The sequence continues at coordinate 42,184 of JAKAKH010000013.1, read as the reverse complement.
CGAAAGGAAGCATGCCTTCGTGGTGTCAGTACACCCTGCCGGAAGCAGTGGTGCTCCGACGAGCCAGGTGCCCACCGGCGCCGTGCAGACGATGTTCCCATTTGACCACTTGTTGGGAGCCGTACACACGGGCGTGATCGTGAAAGCGTCTGTCACGATCACCGGCGTGGGGTCGGTTGCCCCACTCACGCCCTTCGCGATCAAGCTGCCTGATACGTCACATGAGAAGAGAAAGTCGTACGACGCATCGTAGTCGAGCAGGTAACTCACCTGCCCCTTGTTCGGCTTATCAACCAAGATGGTCGGCGAGCCGGCCATCACTGAATGACCGCCACACGAGACGTCGAGGGACTTCTGGTCGAACGTGCCAGCGTCTTGGTACGACGCCACGATGGTGACCGTACCCTTGGTCGGAACACCCGTCGTACTCGCCCCAGGAGTCACTGACACCAGGGTCAATGATGCTGTCGGCGCCGCCGGGGTCGTTGGTGTTGTCGGTGTTGTTGGGGTGCCTGGTGATGTCGGTGTTCCTGGAGTCGTTGCAACCGGCGGAGAAGTGGAAGATGCCGGAGCACTTCCGCCGCCTCCGCCACCACAACCAGAGAGCGCGAGCGCGGTCGCGAAGACCGCAGAAAGCCAAATGAGGGTCTTCATGACCGCTCCTTCCCTAAAGTTGGTGAATGGATCAAGCACGCAGGTGGGTTCGCTCTTCCGAGCAATACACTACGCACCTCCGAAGGAGAATATACGCCTTTATTAGACTCCTGTCAAGCCCTCCAGATTCTTTTACTTCCCGGAAAGTGCCTTGCGAGTGCGGGGTTTTTTCGCTTTTGGTCCGTTGCCCTCAAGTTTGTAGAGTTCATCCCGAATGAGTGCCGCGGTCTCGAAGTCGAGTCGCTCCACAGCTTCAGCCATCTCTTCCCTTTTACGTGCAATGAACGCTTTCGGATCGTCTTCGTACGCAAGCGTGTCAAGCACCAGCAGTTCATCGATAGTCTTCTGATGTTCGCTTCGCATACTCTCTGCAATGTCTCGGATCTCTTTCTTAATCGTCAGCGGCGTAATATGGTGTTCCGTATTATAGGCAAGCTGCAGTGCACGACGACGATTGGTCTCACTGATAGCGCGTTCGAGCGAACCAGTCATCACGTCCGCATAGAGAATCACCCGTCCGAGCACATTACGCGCAGCACGCCCGATCGTCTGAATAAGCGATGTCTCGCTGCGCAAGAAACCTTCTTTATCAGCATCAAGAATCCCCACCAATTCAACCTCAGGTAAGTCGAGCCCTTCGCGCAAGAGATTCACGCCGACAAGTAAGTCAAATTTCCCTTTTCTAAAATTGGTCAGGATATCGATACGGTCAATAGTCTTCACATCGGAGTGGACATACTCAGCCTTAATACCCTGTTCGCGGAGGAATACCGAGAGATCCTCGGCCATTTGTTTCGTCAGTGTTGTTGCGAGTGCGCGGCCGCCACGTTTAATAACCGCCCCGGCTTCTTCAATGAAATCTGCAATTTGTCCGTGATAGGAGCCGGTCTCACTCACACCGCGCACCGTGAGCTCGGGGTCGATGAGACCCGTCGGACGAATGATCTGCTCGACCACTTGTGCAGAATGCAGCCGTTCGTATTCTCCCGGCGTCGCGCTTGTATAGATCACCTGACCAACCCGTTCTTCAAATTCTTCGAAACGAAGCGGTCGATTATCGCGAGCCGACGGGAGGCGGAACCCATACTCAACAAGCGTATCCTTCCGTGATTTGTCACCTGCATACATACCGCCAATCTGAGGAACGGTTACATGCGATTCATCAATAATTGTAAGGAAATCTGGCGCACCTTCCTTGGTGTGCGGGAAATACGAGAGCAAAGTGAACGGCGGTTCGCCTGGCTTCCGCCCATCAAAGTGTCGCGAATAATTCTCAATACCATTGGTGTAGCCAATCTCGCGGATGAGGGCCAAGTCGTGGAGTGTGCGACGCTTCAAACGTTCGGCTTCAAGCGGTTTCGCCTCACGTTTAAATTTCGCGAGCTGTTCTTCAAGCTCAAGTTTAATATCTTCGATAGCACGCAAACGCTCCTCTTCGCTCGAGACGAAGTGTTTCGCAGGGAAAACGAAAATTGACGTGGGCTCCGCAAGTTTCGCGCGCGAGACCGGATCAAGCTGCGCAATAGAAGCGATAGAGTCACCCTCAAACGCAACGCGATAGACGACCCGTTCGTTGACCGGCATAAATTCAAGCGAGTTCCCAATAGCGCGCACTTGGCCGGGATTCAGATCAGCAGTGGTGCGTTCAAAATAAATACCCACGAGTTTACGGACCAGTGCGGCACGATCCTCTTGTGCGCCTTGTTCGATTTTCACATGCACTTTCTCGTACTGCTCCGGTGACCCGAGACCGTAGATTGCTGAGACGGAAGCGACAATAATCACGTCCTTGCGTGTGAGGAGCGCTTGGGTCGCCGCATGACGCAAGCGATCAATCTCTGCATTGATCATCGCTTCTTTCTCGATATACGTATCTGAATGCGCGATATACGCTTCGGGCTGATAGTAGTCGTAGTACGACACGAAGTAATGCACCGCATTTTCAGGAAAGAATTCTCGGTACTCTTGTGCAAGCTGTGCCGCGAGTGTCTTGTTGTGTGCCAAGACCAGAGTGGGTTTATCGTGCTTTGCAATGACATTTGCCGCCGTAAACGTCTTCCCGCTCCCGGTCACCCCGAAGAGAGTCTGATGCCGCAAGCCTCGCTCGAGCCCGTCTTCGAGTTTCTTAATTGCTGCAGGCTGATCACCTGCTGGCGGATAGGGGGTGTGAATCTTGAAATTAGCCATAGTAGTTGCGTACAAAGTCTGCACGATAGTCGTCAAAACGTCCATCGAGAATCGCCTGACGTGCCCCGGAGACGAGCCGCAGAATAAAGCCGACGTTATGCAGCGAGCAAATAACTGATCCGGTCATCTCCCCTGCTCGCACCAAATGCGACACATACGCCCGCGTGAACGATTCTGTTCCTGGGATTGGGGTCTCAGGATCAAGTGGAGAAAAGTCGTTTGTAAACTGTCCATTCCTAAGATGCAGAATGCCCTGCTTCGTATAAATAGAACCGTGTCTGCCGATACGAGTCGCTGCGACGCAGTCAAACATATCCATACCGCTTGCGATACCCTCGAGAATATCTCCCGGCTCACCGATACCGAGGAAGTGGCGCGGTAATTCTTCGGGAAGTTCGCCGACAGCAGCCTGGAGGGCTCCCCGCATATCTTCCTTCGAGAACGAGCCGCCGATACCGATACCGTCAAAGCCGAGTGAAGCTATCTCGCGGGCTGATTCACGGCGTAAATCTTCATAGCGACCTCCCTGCACAATACCGAAGATCGCCTGTTTCTTATTTGCATCAATATTGTGCCGATGCGTCGCAAGACTTCGCTCTGCCCAACGATGTGTGCGTTCCATCGCCTCACGCTGATACTCGTACGTTTCTGTCGGTGACGTGCATTCGTCGAATGCGAAAAATATGTCTGCACCAAGCGCATGCTGAATTTCGATTGAACGTTCAGGCGTAAAACGGTGAAGCGACCCGTCGAGGTGCGACGTAAACGAGACTCCCTCATCATCAATAACCGCAAGCTGCCCATGCTGACTCGCAACGCTTTCGTCATAGACGGAGACTCCCTGTTCTTGCGGCGCCTCTTCACGTACAAATTTTGAAATCGTTTTGCCGAACGCTGCGCCGAGAGAAAACACTTGGAATCCTCCTGAGTCGGTGATAGTCGGTCCTTGCCAATTCATAAACGAAGCGAGACCACCTGCTTGCTGTACCACCTCCTCGCCAGGCTGCAGATAGAGATGATAGGTGTTCGCGAGGACCGCCTCGGCACCCAGTGCTTTCAGTTGCGCCGGCAAAATACCTTTCACATTTGCCTTCGTCCCCACCGGAGTAAACACCGGGGTGTGGATGACCCCGTGTGGGGTTAGAAGCGTACCTGCCCGGGCGCCGCCACGCGGCGAGCGCTGTTCGATAGTGAAAGTGAGAGCACTCATACCACCACGGTAACAGAAGTAGGAGAATAAAAGAATGGGCACGCGCTCGTGAGCGCGTGCCCATTCTTTTATTCTCTGTGCGTTTATTGACCGGCTTTCTGTACCTTCAAGAGCTCCACCTCGAAGACGAGTGTTGAGTTCCCTGGGATAGGTCCGTAATCGTTTGGTCCGTACCCGAGTGATGCAGGGATGACGAGCTTACGCTTCCCGCCCTCTCGCATCCCGACGATACCCTCGTCCCATCCCTTAATCACCTGGCCGGCACCGAGATGGAAGGTGAAGCCTGTGGAGCCATGATTTGCTGAGGCATCAAAAACTTTCCCATCGGTGAAGGCACCTACGTAGTTGACGGTGACGGTATCGCCAGCAGCCGCGACTGCTCCTGTACCGACGGTCTCATCAATAATCTGAAGCTGGTCTGAATTTTCTGTAGTCATAGTTGTGGTTGAAGCAGTTTGAGTAGTAGTAGAAGAAGAGTCTGTGGTTGTGCTCGCAACCGCCGCAGTGTCACTTTGACTTCCCATCTGGAATGGCGAGAGGCCCGGGAAAACAAAGAACACAAGAACGGCAACGAGCGCAAGCGCTACAGCAATACCGGTCTGAGTTGGTTTCATATCGCTACATTACTATTAAGCGGCACTTTCGGCCTGAAAATCTTTAAATCGTTTGATCTCCTCCGCAACGGCGGCTTTCACCGACGCCTCATGGTCAGGAACTTCAACATCGAGAAAAGCTTTCAGTGCAGATGCATCGCCAGCTTCGACGAGTTTCCCAAACGCCTCGCGCTTCTCCTCAGGAAGTTTCCTAACGACTGTGAGCGTTGCAGCCTTCAGCGCGACCTCACCAAACTGCGCAATAATAGTCTTCTGCTCTTCTACAGGAAGATCAGTAATACCAAGATCGGCAGCAATGAGGGCGGTAAGTTCGTCGGGCATAGGTGACATCATAGCATGAGTTATTTATTTAATTTGCACCCTAAATTCATCAGGGTTTGGCGCTCGCATGAAGGGCGAAAAGAGGCCAGAGAGACCCTTCGCTCGCACCGGAGGACCCTGCACCACCTTCCCAGCAAGGTCGCGAATCCAGGTTACTCGATGTGCGTCCGCGCCCTCTCCGTAGACTATCTTTCCTGGGTTGTGTGCGAGATAGTCCCCAACCAATTTCGCTCTTTCCTCGAGGGAGCCGCCATAGACAAATAGTGTCTTCCCTTCACCCAGATAGAGATGCGGTTCGGTGGGCGGAACAGGAATACCGAAGACATTTATATTCGACGCCACTTCTGCAGAGCCGATATGAATAGGATGCCCTTGTGAATCGACGACTGAGTGACCACTACTGTCTTCCAAATATCCCGTCTCGTGATGGGGAGCACTTAGTGTGCTGTCCGGTATAGAAGATGACTCGGGAACAGGGATATGCTGCTCAAGAGGCATTGCCGACGGAGTTGGTACTGGTGCATCAAGCGACGTAAACGGCGGCTGGGGAACAAAATCGGAAGGCGTGACTGTCTCCCGTATGCCTGACGATTCGGAGAGTGCATGCGAGGCCGTTGGTGTGTGCTCTGGTGCTCTTAGATGACCGTCGAGACGTATCTGACCGTCAGTACCAATGGTTAGGTGCGAATTTAGATTGACCTGGACACTCGTACCATCGGGATTAAAGAACCCATGCTTCGGATCAGTAGCTATCATATGCACAACCTTATCGATCTCATCTGGCTTCGCCTGCAGAAGCCGAGCGAGATCGCTATGAGGATCAGTACCCGAAGGGAGCGTGATGTGCTTCGACTGCATCTGTTCCCATAATTGCTTCATCATATACTCAGCACCGTGACCGGGCGTTGCCGGTATATCGATGGTCGATACGTCCGGTACCTCGGAAGTCACTACCCCTGTCGCTATCCTATTCATAGGCTTTGCGCCATTTCCAAATGGCCAATGCTGTTTGAGCCATTCGTGCGTTGCCCCACCCCAATCATGCTCTTGTGCATAGCTTACTCCCTCTTTCACCCCCTCGGTAAGGAGAAGCATTGCTCCCGTCATAGTGGCGGTATAGGCTATTGCCTTCCCCATCGCCTTTTCCTTCCCCCAGGCAGTATCCTTGGCTTGTTTCTCGAATTTTAAGAAAGAACTCGCAAGACCTGCGGTACGCTGAGCGGCAATACCTGAGAGACAGGCAATCGCGAGCGGCATTGAAGCCGTTGCGAATATACCTGCCCCAATACCGAGACTCGCACCGACTGCGAGTTTCGTCTTCCATCCATACTTGTTGTACCACTCTCCAAGTTCTCGGAACTTCTTTTCAGTCATACCGAGTGTTGCAGCTTCTCTATCCAAATCCTCCGAACGCTTTTCAAGAAATGCACTTCGTTCACCCCCGCCTATTTTTTCTTTTGCTCCAGCAATAAGCGTACGTAGTTTTTCACGCCATTCCTTCGGCGTACTCTCGGTTGGTTCTGAGGAACCTGCCACGCCTTCGACAGGGCTTTGAGCAGCTTCTCCACCCGAAAGGTTGATCTGGAGATTTGTCTCCCCGAGACTAATGCCGCTCACCGCACCCGCATACTGTTTTTCAAAATGGTCTTGCACAGCATCTTCAAAAAAGAGAAGCGCATTCTTCACCTTCACCTTCATTCGCTCACGACCTTTTACCTCGAGCCCGTCGTCGATATGGATCCATTTCGGACCGTTAGTAATCATCCCATCGACGACCGCCCTGCCGTCTAGCAATCCTGCATCGAGCTCAGCATGCAACTGCAACCCGTCAGGCACGCGAGTGAGTGTCAACTTCTCAAGCTTCCCTTCTTCCTCTAATTCCTGTGCAAGGAGAGCTCTGATACTCTCAAACGAAGACTCTTGTATCCCAGCCTCACGCCCTACCACCGTATCCAAGACAGGGAGAGAGAGCTCAGTCGCTTCCCCTACGGGAATTTTTGTCTCGACTTGCACAAAAGGTCCCTCCTCGATCTTTGCCGCAGGTCGAGGAGCTCGCCCTACTGGCGGTGCCTCCTTCGGTTCTTCCCACGCGAGACCCGGCTTCGTCTCCACTTGTATAAACTCTTCAGCTTTTTTCTCCTCAGTAGGAACTTGCGGCGCCTGCTCGCGTACCTTCTTCCCTCGTGGTGCGCGCGGCTTCAATTGTTTCGCTTCTGCAAAAGCATTCGCTAATGCGGTAGTCGGAGCGCTTGCTACTCCTCGTTCTTTCTCGTTCTGTCCTCCCTCCGGATCGGTTACCTCAGCAACAACCTTCTCGACATACTGTTCGTATTCTTCCTGATGCGCTGGCTTCCATTCGTTGTTACCTTCAGTACTCATACGCCATTTTTATGAAAGATATCGTTCACGAATCATATGTTCAACAGTAGCACGGTCACGACCATACGTAAGTGAGGAGAGGTGGATGAGATCGTCAACTTGCTCCCTATTGAGCTCCGGTATATCTGCCGTCTTCATATCAAACGGTTTCTGCGGTATGCCTCCGGCGAGTATCTTCATATACGCATTTCGATTCTCGATATTTACGAAATCGAGCGCCTTGAAGACAGGGGCGAACTGTTTTGCGAAAAACTCTCCATCCTCTTCACCGACACGGAAGACGGCCATATTCCCCACGTTGCCGAAGACCGCATTACGCGTCTTCTCTTCGATTTGCGTCAGGAACTGATGTGCCATCGCGAGTGAAAGTTTGTATTTACGTGCTTCCGAGAGAATGCCCGGGATTGAGTCGGTCGTGACATTCTGGAATTCATCGATGTAGAGATAGAACGGAGGATACGGTGCACGAGGGGTGTCCGCACGCGAGAGCGCCGCCATAAAAAGCTTTCCGACGATAATGAGACCAAGCAAGTTCGCATTGCGCTCGCCGAGGCGACCTTTCGAGAGATTCACAAGAAGAATCTTCTTCGTATCCATCACCTCGCGGAAACGAAATGACGACTCCTGCTGTCCCACAATCGGTCGAATAAAATCATTCGCCGTGAAGTCATCAAACTTGTTCGTGATGTACGGGACGATATTTTCAAGTGACGCTTCACCTCCGGCTTTCGTTGCAATCTCATTCCAGAACTGATTCACCACAGGATTCATACTTCTCGAGAGTTTCTGTTCTCGAAATTCCTTGTTGCTCAGAACCCGTGCAATATCGAGCAGCGTCGAACCACTTCCTGGGTCCTCCATCACGAGAAGCGTCGCGTTACGGAAATACTGTTCAAACGCAGGTCCCATACTCTCAGGCACATCGCCGTAGAGACGTTTGAAAATCATCAACAGCTCATTCACAATGAACGTCTTCTGCTCAGGACGCGAGGGATCGTACTCGAGAAAATTTAACGCAAATGGGCGCGAGAGATCGGCCGGATCGAAATAAATGACATCTTTATAGCGCTCCGGCGGAACTGCGGCGAGAATATCAAGAATGTCATTACCGTGTGGATCGATGAAGCAGCACCCTTCGCCATTGTGAATATCCTGTATGATCATCGATTTCAAAAATCCGGTCTTACCGGTACCGGTCTGCCCGATAACGTAGAGGTGTCGTAACCGATCTTCGGGTGAGAGATAGATAGGGGTCGTCTGACCGCGATACGTATTGCTTCCAAGAAGCACGCCAGCGTGTGGGAGTGCGAGCGGGGCGGGAGCGTGCGTAAAACGCGACTGCCGCAAGTGTGGCGAACTCTCAATACCCAGCGGTGGGAAGTGATAGAGCGTCGTGAGTTCGCGGAGCGAGAGCGGGAGTGCCCGCAGATCAGGCAACCGGAAAGAGAATTCCTCTAACACTCGCTGTGTCTGGCGCTCGCCCACGCGCTCGAACACCAACTGATTCCCTTCTGTGTTTGCAAATTGGTTAAACGCCGCCTCAAGATCACCAAGCACTTGCGCGGCCGTCTGCGCCTGCCCAGAAGAGACAGCGAGTCGTACCGTCGCTCCGACAATCGGCGCCGCAATTTTCTTTTCAACCTCTTTGATAAGCGTCGCATTCTCCTCAATCTGTCGTATCTCAGCTTCCTTCGCTTTTTCAACATCCTTCGGCTTACTTGAAAATAGTGTCTTCCCGAAGTCACGCGCAATCTCACCAAGGAGTGTCTCTGGCGTGCTGAATGCGGAAAGTCGCTTCTCGCCCTTACGAAGCGCCTGCACTATCTTTCGATAATGCGACACGTGTCGTTCTCCTCGTGGCTCGATAATAATCTGCAGTGCCGCACCCTCACCCACGTGCTCGATTTTTGAAAAAGCATTCATCACTGCATTAATCGGATCGTAATCAAAGTCGGTATACTCCTTGAGCGGAAGAGCCGGATGCGTTGCAAGACGCGCGACCGAGACGAGTGCGGCACCACCCGGAGCGAAGATATTGTAGTCAGCCGGCTGGGGCACCAAGTGTGCCTCGGGGAATATCGCCAACAACTGCTTTTCAAATAAACTGCGTTTGCTGTTCGGGACTGCCGCATAGAACTGCAGTTCTGGGCTATCGGCCGGGACGGCAAGCTCAAGAGCAAAATAATTTGGCTCGCCCGGTTCAGCGGCACCAACAGAGAGGAGGCCGGCATAGAATTGTTCCATACCGGAGATAAGCTCCTTCAAGGTCTTCCCGCGCGCAGGCGACTCATCACTCTGTGGTCCCGGGAGCGCAATCTCGTACAACGTCATCTTCAGTGCGGCAACCCGAGGAGAACGCTCCTCTGCGCCAAGCACCGGCAGTCCTGCGGCGATATACCGGACGAGATACCGATGGAAGTCATCGGTAACCTGCGCATCGCCCACTTTCTCAAGCACCGCGAGTGCATTTTTAATGCCTTTTTCCTCCATCGTCTTCTGTAAGCTCTTCACCACGTTCTCGTCTCCCCCGAGAGCAAGCTCCGCGAGAAGCGCATCCGCCTCGCTCGCTTTTGTTGCCTCACTCATACGGTACTCGGGCGCAAGCATCTCGGCACTGACCGCGTGATGCGTATACAATTGCTCCGCGATAATACGCGGACGATCAAGCGCACCACCTCGTGCAAGCTCTGCTTCCTTCTGCGCCACCTGTTCACGCAAATACGCCAGCTCTTCTTCCGGCGTCGATAACTTCGGTGCTGATTCCATTCTCTCTAGTATACTGCACTCATATGCTTTCATTTTTTCTTGCGTGTATACATCTCGATCCTATCGCCATCATTAAGACCGGAAGTTATCTCGGTCTCGCGTTTCTTATCTTTGCTGAGAGCGGACTTTTTGTTGGCATCTTCCTTCCGGGAGATTCACTGCTCTTTACCGCAGGTCTCCTCTCGACAAATGGGTTCTTCATTGTTGGGCCTCTCATTATGATCATTGTGACCGCTGCGATAGTTGGTGACTCTGTCGGCTATTGGTTTGGCAGCGAAGTGGGTACCGCCCTTTTCAAGCGCAAAGACTCTCGCTTCTTCAAACAAGAGTATGTCAAACGAACCGAACGCTTCTATCAAGCGTATGGTGGCCGGGCGATCATCCTCGCACGCTTCGTACCGATTGTGCGCACGATAGCGCCGATTCTTGCGGGCGTCAGTTCGATGAAGTATCGCGTCTTCCTTGCCTACAACGTGATTGGCGCATTCTTGTGGGGTGCCGGGATGATTTTGCTTGGGTTCTTCCTCGGATCACTCATTCCCGATAGCGAGAAATACATCCTCCCGCTCTCGCTTGTGATTGTCGTAATCTCCTTCCTCCCCATCCTGACGAACCTTGCGCGAAACAAACGCGCAGTCTAGAGGCCAAGCGAATGCAGCAAGTCAGGCGATGAGGGCGTGGTCCCCGTCGTCATCGTCGTAAGTGGTGTCACGTAGTTGTTCATAAATGCCGGGAGCGCGAACAGAAGACCGATAAGCGGCAGTATGATGAGCGCTGCTGAAATGATACCTGTCCAGACGAGGTATTTCCGCACCTTCTCAGCGGCACCGTATGCTCGATCAGCCTTCGCTCCTATCTCGTCGAGCTTCGCAAGAAGTTCGGGATCGATCATACTATGCGTGCTGCCAGGAATTGAAGACCCAATTCACCACAGAAAGCACAAGTGCGAAGAGGAACGCCGTCCAGAAGCCGGAGACGAAAAATCCCGGGACAACCACTGCAGCCAAGAGCACGAGAAGCGCATTAATGACCAACGAGAAGAGTCCGAGCGTGACGACCGTAATCGGAAGGGTGAGTACTAAGAGAATTGGGCGAATAAAAAGATTAAGCGCTCCAAGTACGACCGCAGCGATAATCGCTCCCGAGAATGTCACCATTACTCCAGGAACAAGATAAGCGGCGATTAAAATAGCAAACGTCGAAATGAACCAATGGAAAAGTATCTTCATAGGAGAAGTATACAGCACACCACCCGCGATAGGCAGTGCCTGTCGCGGGTGGTGTGTACGAGAGAATCGTTCTACTCTCTATTTCGCATTCAAGGCTGCATCAATCGCTGCCTGGAAATTCGCATACGGATACGCTCCGAGGATTGACTGCGTACCGATCACGAACCCTGGGGTGGCACTGATACCCTCCTTCTCCGCTTCGGCCTTATCAGCATTCATTGCTGCAGTGTAGGCATCAGTGTTTGCCTTTACGTCAGCCGTAACCTTTGCTGCGTCGATACCTGGGATCGTCGCATCGAGCTTATCGATCGATGCCGCGTTCCCAAAGCCCTGATCACCCTCCTGATCTTGCGCTACCATCATCGCGTTGTGCCAGGCGAGATACTTGTCCGGATAGAGCTTCCAGATAGCGCGACCATACAGAGCGCCCGTGATGGAATCGTTGCCGAGGAATGGGAAGTCGAGGAAGACGACCTTCACTTTTCCAGTATTCACATAATTCTGGATGATTTGTGGCAAAGTCTCGGTCGCAAACCGCTTACAGAAGGGACACTGGTAGTCGCTCCAAAAGGCGATGGTAACGGGAGCATTAGCCTGACCAATAAACGGATCGCCATCAGTCTTCACGTCCTTAATATTCACGACGGGTGCTGCTCCGGTACCCGTTGTTCCTGTCGTTCCTGGTGCCTGTGTTGGGTGCGATCCGCTCCACAGAACAGCGCCTCCGATAAACAAGCCGGCAACGATCACGGCTGCTGGTAAGAAAAACTTATTGCTCATTTGATTGGTGTCCATATACGCCAGATGATACCATACGGGCGGAAGTGACAACCAGGAGTACCGCATGAAAACCGCAACTTTAGCACTCATCATCCGCAAGAATGAGATTCTGCTTGGGCGGAAGCAAGGTAGCCCTGAAATCGGTGAGGGTACCTTAAATGGCCCCGGCGGCAAACAAGAACCAGGTGAAAGTATCCTCGAGTGTCTTGTTCGCGAAACAAAGGAAGAGGTCGGCATCCTGCTCGACCCAACGAAAGTCGAGAAGTGTGCCGTCATCACCTTCTATGTTGGCGAGACACCTGACTTCAAGGTGCACGTGTATCGCGCAGACACCTTCTCGGGTGAACCTATAGAAACGGAGAGCATGGTTCCTGCTTGGTATGACATCACCGACATTCCTTTCGAACGGATGCTTGAATCAGACCGCGCATGGTTCCCGAAACTCGTTCAGGGTGCTACATTCGATGCAGAGGTGTATTACCGAGAACGTGCCAAAGACTTTCTCTCGATCAAGTTCCATCCATTCACCGGCGAATAAGCCGCATTAGGAGAACACCGATGAAGACTTCCTGTTCTTTATGCCTCGTGCTCACGGCCCTGTCGCTGTACCCTTTCGCACCTGAAGCGTTCGGGCAAACGAAAGCCCTCGATGCGAGGGTCAAGCCGGCACACAAGCTGACCGCCTTCCAACTGAACGACGAACCAGTCGGGGCCTGGGACAAGCACCTGCTCGTGTACCGACTCTCTGACCACCTCGACCTCGGCGTCGTGCGCACCGGCTACCTCGGGCGTGGTGTCGGACTCAAGTACCATCTCGAGGGGCACATCAGTATTTGGGGAGCGTTTCTTCGTAGTAGCGTGATGGAAAAACGAACCCCCATGTTCGGCATCAGTGTCTCCTTCTGAAAAGGAACCCTATGCGAACAACTCCCAAGCCCCGTCTCTGACGGGGCTTCCTTTATTGATACTGAATATAAATCGGCGACGGCGTTAGGCTCAACACCTCTTGTGGCGTCAGGAGACCGGTAGAAGGTGGCTTCAAATCATTTTTATAGAAAAGCTTGATGCCCGTGAACTGCACTGGCTCAGCATAAATCACTCGTTGGTACGTATTTTTCTTTTTCGCTTGCGAACCCCAGCCATCCATATCCATCACGATCTGCACCTCAGGGAGTGGTTCAATCTTCTGATAATTGGTCACCATCGCTTCAGTGAAGCGATGGACGACGAGCACTTTGGGCGGGAGATGGTAGGTGTTCACAATATGCGCCAGATACTGCGCGGCATAGTTGATATCAGCTGCATCAAAGGTACCAATAACCGTCCCTGGCGGATTGCCATACTTCATCGAGAACTCTGGATCAATCGCCAGCTGTACCTGCGGGAGCGCGAGATACTTCTCGAGCATCGGCAGCTCGTGCGGCAGTGTCGAGAGAGCGACTTGCACGTCGAGGATTAAGATACCGTGTGCCTGATTCGCCATATCAAGCGCATGCTCGATCTGATCGTCTGGCATACGCAGAATGTACTTCCCTTCTTTCCCCGGACCTGCCTGCGCCACGGTCGCAATGTACTGAATCGCCGGTAATACCGGCGTTGTCGGATCAGCAGCTCGCCACTCGTCGGTGGTGCTCGCAAGCATCGACAATACCTGGTTCGCTGGATACTCACCGAGCACTCCCATTCCTTTCGAGTAGAAATTCCCGTAGTACGCGACGATGCGCTTGAACGGCAGAATAGCTCGCGCCTGCGGATACACCGTCTTCACTGGCCACAATCGGGCCGGCGTGGAACTCGCACTCTGCCCCTTCGTCGACGTCGCGCTGGAGGTAGCAACCGGTTTGACGACGACGTGCGCGAGCGCGAGCAGTCGCGCGTCGTACTCAGCCGTATTCAGTACAGGGAGCGGGATGATGTGCTCAGGAGCATCTGCTGTCGCCGACCGATACTCAGTCACTGCTATATTCGAGAAACTCAAAAAACCTACAACGCCTAAGATGAGAGCAGCCCCGCCGACAATCAGCAGGTGTTTCTTTGTTATCTTCGTGGCCATACGATACGCCCATTCTAGCGGAAAGAATCTAAAAGAGCTAAGCAATGAGCGCTAACTTCTTCTCCCGTGACCACTTCTTTATCTCGGCCTCGCGCTTCAGTGCTACACTCCGACTCTCGAGTGATTCGGTATAGACGATACGCTTCGCCCCCTTCGCGCGAGTAAAGTGACTCCCGATGCCCTTCTGGTGTTCGGCAAAGCGCCGTGCAACGTCAGTAGTGATGCCGGTATAGAGAGAATTGTCTGCGCATTCGAGGATGTAGAGAAAATAAGGCATGGGTCAGAAACTTCTATACTTTGCGCGCGTCGTAGGCCCAGTGCAGCAGCGCCTGTCGCTGCTTCGGGCGACACTGGGTATCCCCCGCGGCACAGTGCGCAGCGATCTGCATACGGTGTCGCCGCATGGCTGCCCAACGACGAATCTGCCGCGCGTCCTCCTCGGGCAATCGTCGACCCATGAAGTAGCGACAGTACCACTGGAACCACCCCCGTGGATCTTCGGATGAAAGCCAGCCTTTCGCTCTCCAAACAGCGAGCGACTGACTCGCTTTCACTTTAAAATAATTGAGCGCGGGATCTTGCGTCGAGAGTTCCTTCTTCTGAAATTTCGCCCGCGTAAACCAATCAGCAGGAAATTCTTTCGTGCAATCGCGCATATAGACACCTCCGAAGACGCCGAGCGCGAGCATTTGCTTGGGCGTCAGCTCCGGTCGGAAACTCGGATCGAAATGCTTCCCCATGGGTTCAGTGAGTGTGTACGTATAGCCGGTTTGCATACGATCGTTCACGACAACCTTTTTCATATACATAGAGTAAGTAACCTACCGACGCGCTCCTAACCTATTTAAAGCTCATAATAATGTAATACGCGATAATACTCGTCAGGCCGCTTACGGTCATGCCCCAGGCCATATCTACCAGTGTCATGAGAGTAGGCCATCCAGCAATAGTGACCTGGTTCGTGAGATCGTATGCTCCGTAGGACACGAGACCGAGAAGCGCTCCGCGCCACAGCGCCTCTGTCCACGACCGCGAAGTGACCGCAGGTACGACAGCAAGAAGGAATATTCCGAGAGCATAGAGCGGGTAGAAAAATGCAGCCGGAATAAGATTTACCGATGTACTGAAAAGAAATCTCATCTGAGTTGCATAAAAATTTTTTGCAATGACAAGTATCCAGAGCATATCGAGTACAACAAGTGGAACAATCGTTGCACCGTAGGAAAGAAGAGAGTTCATAGTCTGTTATGAATTGAGATACGTTATGGTTAATTGTAGTGCCGTCGCAAACATCCCCCACAGCAGATACGGCGTATTGGCATAGATAACCCAATGGAGGGTGGGCGCGCTGTACCAAAGAGCAACAAACGCCCAAATAAGAGTACCGACTACAAGCAGGACATCGAGCGCCGCGAGCAGATTGTTTTTCAATCCAAATTGAATCGGGGTAAAGGCGAAGTTGAAAACGAGATTGAGGAAAAAAGGCAAAGCCACACCCCGCGCAAGCTGCCCGGTGAACACCTGGTAAAACACGACGCCATAGGAAACTGCAATAATGACATACAGCACACTCCACACTGGGCCAAACAGCCATGACGGTGGTGCCCAGGCAGGCTTTCTCAACTGAGAATACCAATGATATGTGTCATCCTGCATACTCGAATATCTTGAGTATACTCCCAAATTAGCGACCGCCCGACAGTGCACAGTATTTTCGTAAGGTCGAATCTCGTCAGACAGTACACAAATGCTAACAGCATAAAAAGCAAAAGGTCCCGTGCCAGACCCTTTGCGGATCGCACATGGACCTTATTTTTGTGGAGCTTTCGTGACGAGAAGACCTGCCTCTCGTGCGCGACGAACAATCGTATCGATTGCCCCCTGAGAGTGCCTCTGTCGAGCAAGGAATTCTCGAAGCTTCCACTCGTCGAGATACCAATGTCGACGTCGGTCGACCAGTATCCAGACATAGATCTCACCGGCAAGAGCAATCAAGAGTGCTGACGCGCCCGCGACGAAAGGCGCCGCAAATGTATCTAGTACATACCCTTTCGTGAAGATGAATGCAGGAATTTCGACAGTGGCGATAATCATCGCATTGAGGGCCAGGAACAGCGCCCAAAAATGAGTGAGGGGCCTGACAGCAATCCCACGCCATGTTAATTCGAAATTCGGCACTACCTGTGCCTGCACCATCTGATTGATTTTGTCGCGCACGCCATACCCGCTGAATATTGCGTTCTTCAGAATCCCCAGGAAGAAAGCCGCTGGAGCAACAACAACGAACAATGCCACACACAACGTATTCCATCCATGTGGCGGATGCGTCATCACAAACAAGTCCACCACCGCCATGACGATCAAGACAATTGATTCATGGGTAGTAAAGGAGAAACTTGCCTCGGCTCTATCCATTTTCGCTCTCCAGGAGTTGATTACAGACCTCACCGACAAATTCGGCTTACGCAAATTCAAGCACATATATATGCACAGTGTCAATAGACCCGCGACGACCTTTTTAATGCCGCGCTCGAGCGCTACGCTTTCTTTTTACCTTTTGACCGTTTATTAAGTATCCCTTGTACCGAGGGGCTTATCTTTTTATCAGTGCGGTGAATGCAACCAATCCAACAGCACGGCCGACGCACGCCCTCCTTGAGCTCCGCTACCACGCGAGCGACGTGCTCTTCTCTCGTCTCAGCTTTCTTCACCGAGATAGTCCAACAGATCCATTCGTTGCGAGCAAGCGGCGTACAATCCTCCCACGCTGCTCGAGCCTTGCGGTCAGCCGCCAAGGCCGCCCGTAGATCCGCTGGCAGAGCATGCACCACACCACCAGAAATTTTCTTATCCATGCGGAAAGTATACTAAATGTATCTAGGGCTGAGAGATAGCGTACTTTTTATGCAGCGAGATTGGTAACCCGCTTTGAGAAGCCTTGTTGATCGTGTCTTGTGTGCCGGTGCTGCCGTTCACCTGGAAAGCGTACACCTCGTCCGAGATCTTCACCTCTTCGTCGTGCCGGAGGTCATAGTGATCTTGAGTAATGATGGTATTCGGCATCTCGATGAGCGCGTCCGGATCAGTCTCTTTGATCTTTCGCAAAAGATTCTCGAGATTGTTTATAGCTTCTTTTGTCACTGGCGCCATACACCAATTTGTATGGTAGTCATACATATAATGATCGAGGGTGGCTGGGATAACCACCTTCACTCGTGAAGCGTCTGGGAAATGCTTCATCGCTTCGTCCATCGCGAAATAGTCGACACCGGTCGCACCGCCGGTCACGATACCATCGCCACGATTGAGCACTTCGCGAGCAGAAGCACGCACGTCCTCTTCGACTTGCTCATTCGTCAGCCGCCACGTACCGGTAAAGAGTATCCATTTCATAAATTAATTTGCGGTCATATCTTCCATACTACTCGGACTCTGGACCTATCTCAAACTGGCTGGGAGACTAGGACCGGCGAGTACGCCTTATCGATCCTTACAGGATCAGTACACCTTGCGAGCATAGTTTATCACTCCGTTCTAAACTATGCTCGCAAGGTTTTCGATTCCTAGCCGCACGCCTCCCAGGCGTGCTTCTCCACAGCAAATTGCTGCTTCGCACAATTTGCTGGGAGACTAGGAATCGAACCTAGATTGAGGGCTTCAAAGGCCCCTGTCCTACCTTTAGACGATCTCCCAATATTTCAAACTTATCGCACCCTCCCATTGCTTCGCACTCTACCATCCCTCCCTCGCCCTGTCAGGGCGACTATGCTCCACAGAGCGCGTGCAGCGCCGCAAGGTCTGCAGCGGTGGGCGTCAGATTCCCGCTCTCATTCTTCGCATACATAATCGATTTCGGATCACTGTTGTGGTCGAGGCCGAGCGCATGGCCGAACTCGTGTGCGAGCACGCGCTCGAGCTGCGTCGCGCCGACAAACTCGAAGATATTAATACGTTCGCCCGCCGCGTCGCGCACGTACTCTCCCTCCTGGAAGGTATGCCCGGCCGTCGTATTATACTGGTCCACGCTCGCGTTCAGTGCAGCGATACTCGCGTTGAAGGAGGCCACTTTCGCATTAATCGAATCTGCAAGCTGCGTGAGCGCATCGCGTTCAGTGTTCAGCGCCACCGCTTCGCTCGGGGTCGCTCCTCCGCGCGCATTCACCGCTTCGACTGCTTGGGTGTATGTCGCTTGATCTGCTTTGTACTGCGCCTGAAGGGTGTCGAGTGTCGCGCGTGCCGCATCGGCAGCGGCCTGCTCCTGGGCAATCTCCGCGCCAAACTTCGCGTCGGCCTGGCGCGCATCATAGATCAAATTAATCTTCAATTTCGCCTGTGGGGTATACACAAAGAGCGTGCGCCCTTCGGCAGTATTCCAGATAGCGGTGGCCGCTTTCGCTTCGGCGAGAAGCTCCGCGTTTGACGTGGCGAAGCGCGGGTCAACAGCGCCGAGACTATAGGTGATCGGCTGGGTGCACGGACGAGTCTGCTGATACCGCGTGTAGAGTCCAGTACCGGCGGCAAGAGCAACAACAAGGAGCACGAGCCAGTAGAGAGCTTCTTTCATTCTTCTGGAAAAATCTCGAAGATAGCGAGCTCGAGTGGGATCACCGGAATAGGTGCGTAGCGGATACGATCCGCCGCAGTGAGGAACGCGAGCAGTGTGGTGTGGGTGATACCTTTCTCTTCTGCGAGCTTCTCTAGCGCTGCGTACTCGTCAGCACCCTGCTCCTCAGCAAGGCTCGTGCGGAGCTCAGGTGCGAAACGGATAAGGAGCGTGGTGCGGAGCGCCGTGAGTACCAGCTCGAGGAAGAGCTTCATATCTGCCCCCGACTTCGCTGCGTTCTCTACCGCCGTGAGAGCCGCACCGCGCTCGCCCTTGGCGAGCGCGGTGAGAAGCGTCTGTACCTGCTCGCGCCGTGGCGCACCGGTCGCCTGTTCGACCACGTCCCGCGAGAGAGTCTTCCCTTCTGTTCCTGCAAATACTTTCTGGAGGACCGAGAGTGCATCACGATACGAACCGTCAGCGAGCATCGCGATAAGCTCAGCCGCATCAGCGGCAAGCGTATACCCTTCTTTCTTCGCAACAGCGGTGATCATTTTCGCGAGGACTGTCCGCGTCGGCTTCTTAAATTCGAACACCTGACAACGCGACTGCACCGTCTCAGGCACTTTCTCGAGCTCAGTCGTCGCTAAAATAAAAATGGCATACGCCGGTGGCTCCTCAAGCGTTTTTAGAAAAGCATTCCACGCTCCCTTCGAGAGCATATGCACTTCGTCAAGAATGTACACCTTGTAGGGCGAGGCAAACGGGAGCGTGTAGACTCCTTCCGTGAGCGCACGGATATCCTCAACACTATTATTACTTGCAGCATCGACTTCGTAGAGGTCATTGTCGGTGCAGCCGATCGCGTGCGCGAAGATACGCGCGACTGAGGTCTTGCCGAGCCCGCGGCTGCCTGCGAAGAGGTACGCATGCCCTATCTTCTTTGTCTTCACCGCTTCTTCGAGCGGCTTCGTCACCTGCTCCTGCCCGACCACATCAGCGAAGGTTGCAGGGCGATGTATCCGATAGAGAGATTGATGAGCCATGTAGGTAGCTATTATACGTGATTCTCGAGAATAATGCGTTCGAGTTCACTTGCCGACTCGGCTTCCATAAGCTTGGCGCGCAGCTGCGCGGCACCATCGAAGCCGATCACGAACGCTTTAATATGTTTTTTAAGTATGGCGAAACTCTTCGGCGGCATAATGCGTTCGAAAGCGTGCGCAAGTTCGATAAGCGCCGCGAGCTTCTCTGTAAGCGGTGTCTCTTCTCTGGTGCGCCCGGCGAAGACCCACGGGTTCCCGAACATACCGCGCCCAATCATGACGCCGTCACACCCTGTGTCTGCGATATGCTGTTTCCCTTGTGCAACACTCTCGACATCTCCATTACCGATGAGGAGCACGTCGGGATTGAGGCGGTTACGAATCGCAACCGCTTTCTTCATCAACTCCCAGTCAGCAGGCACGAGCGACAGCTGCTTCCGCGTGCGCAAGTGGAGCGTGATCGCTGCCGGTGCCTCGGCAAGGAGAACCGGAAGCCATTCATCGAGCGACTCTTTGTTGTAGCCAACGCGCGTCTTCACTGACACCGGGAGACTGCTTGCCGCTTTTGCTGCACGAATAATCTCGCGCGCGACCTCGGGCGTCTTTATCATTGCGGATCCGCAGCCCTGCCGCTCAATCGCGCGATCAGGGCAACCCATATTAATATCGACCCCGTCGAAGCCGAGCTCCGCGACCAGCTTTGTCGCGTACGCAATCATATCCGGCTTACTCGAGAATATCTGTGCAACAATCGGGTGCTGCCCCTTCTCGAGGAGGAGGTCCCGCATAAGCGGATTCTCCTCGTCTCGCAGCTTCTGTATCTCTCGGGTGTGGTAAAGACCGTCTGCTGAGACAAATTCCGTCCAGAAGACATCTGGTGCGCCGTTCTTCGCAACGAGTGCACGAAAAGCGACGTCGGTCACGTCGGCCATTGGCGCCATCACGAAAAATGGGGACTGTATTCCTTTCCAAAACGACATAGCAGAACGGTATCACTTCCCTGACTTTAAATACACCTTCCCGGGGAAACGCAGGTCAACATAATCGACCGACCCGTCAGCAAGATTGAAATTCGTCTGGGCGGAAGCAAGTGCGGTAAAGGCATTCTCCTCATCGCCGAGCACATAGGTCACTCGCGTTCCACTCTTGAAGTAATCGTCCACTTCATCGCCACGGAAAACGACCATCGTTATTGGCGAACCAAACGTACTGAGCTGCCGAGCGAAGTCGAATGCTCCCGATAAGCTGTCGGCGTGCGGCAGTGTTGCACCAATTGCCGTCCCCAAAGACGTGGTTGCAAGCGGCATATAGATCACAAAAGGATTCACTGGCGTACTCGGACTCGACGTTGCATACACAAACCCACTTGCATCAAAGACGTCGCACGAGGCGTCGTCGATAGGTGTCGTCGACGACGCTATCGGTGGCGTCGCGCCACACCATCGTGCAATCGGTACGCGGGTATCAACTTTGATAGACAGCCCAGTGAGCCCAGTACGGAAAATGGAAACGGCAGCAATAGCAGGATACGCTGCGAGGAGATTCGTACGAATACTCGCTTCAGGAAAAAAGAATGTTGAATCGCGCGGGATAAGACCAAAATATGTTCCCTGCATAGCGACGGTTGCCAGAGACGCGAGCGATTGGTCGGCACCATACACCACCACGTGGGAAATACGCACCGGCGCCTGCCAGAGACCGTACACGAGTGCCCCACTAACGAGCATGGCGAGTATGCCGATCGCAATAGAGATCCGGCGCCGCCTACGGCGTCGGCGTACGGCAAGTCGTTCGCTACCCGAGAGCGCCGATGACCGATTTTCCGACATACGGCACAAGAACGTCGGGCACTTTAATCGTACCGTCGGCTTGTTGGTAGTTCTCTACGAGCACCGCGATGAAACGTGGCATCGCAAGCGCAGTATTGTTGAGTGAGTGGGCAAACTTGAGCGACCCGTCAGCGTCACGATAGCGGATGTTCAGACGGCGCGTTTGGAAATCGTGGAAGTACGAAGAGGAGTGTGTCTCGCGATACTTCCCTTCACCCGGCATCCAGGCTTCGATGTCATATTTCTTCACCTGGCCGAGACCAAGATCGCCGCCACAGTTCACAACGGTGTGATACGGAATCTTGAGAAGTTCGAGAATCTCCTCCGCATTGCGCGTGAGCTCTTCGTGGAGCTGTACAGTCGCCTCATGTGACGCCTCAGTGAGAGCGACTTGTTCAAATTTATAAAATTCGTGCACGCGCACCAAGCCCTTCGTGTCTTTCCCGTGTGCACCGATCTCGCGCCGGAAGCAAGGCGAGAAGGCAAAGAACTTCAGTGGGAAATCTTTCGCCTCAAGCACCTCGTCCATGTAGTACGCCATCGTTGCCACTTCACCCGTGCCCGCAAGATACTCTGCATCTTGTGTCTTATAGAGATCATCTTCGCTCTGCGGCAGATAGCCGGTGCCCATGAAGCCTTCTCGACGGACGAGTGACGGGACCACTATCGGCGTCCACGAATCCCCCTGCGCATTTTTCTGCGCAAAGTGCTGCATCATAAATTGCCAGAGCGCGAACAGGAGCAGCGCGCCCTCGCCCTTGAGGAAATAGCCGCGGAAGCCAGCGACTTTCGCCCCGCGTTCGAAATCGGCCATACCGAGATTCGTCATCAGCTCGACATGGTCTTTCGGCGTAAATGAGAATTGCGGAAGCTCGCCCCACTTCTTCACCTCCTTATTATCTGCATCGCTTTCCCCATCGGGTACCGACATATCCGGGATGTTCGGAACAGCAAGCATCAGCTTCTGCCATTCCGCCATGATCCCTTTCAATCTCTCTTCTTCCTCGGCCATGCCGGTCTTGAGGTGCTGCATTGCCTCGATTAATTTCTCACGTTCGACGCCCTCCGCACGCTGAATCTCGGAACTTCGTCGGTTCTGTTCGGCACGCTTCGTGTCGAGTTCTTGACGCACGAGTTTGCGTTCGTCATCGACAGCAATCAGTCGGTCGATATCGACCTCAATGTGCTTTTTCTTAGCACCCGCTTTGACGAGATCAATGTTCTCTCGTATGAAATGTATGTCGAGCATATGGGGATAGTATACTCCCCGTATTCCCATAAAACAAAACGCCGCATGTGTATGCGGCGTTTGAGTGCACAGAGAGTGCCTCGTCAGATGAGCGCAGATCCCCAATAATCGCAACGACCTCGTTCGAGAGGCGAATCACTGGAGCGCAATGATTCATGTCCTGAGAACTGGCCAAAATCGCTGTGCTCATGCACGACATTCCTGTACACCAGACTCTGCGAAGGCAAGACTCGCTGCCAGGGTCCGCGCACCCCAAAGAATTCTCCTGTCCTCAAGATCTCTCGATGCGACATCCTGAGAATTCTCCGGATCAATGGTCGATCTTCGTCGGAGTAGTCCTCCGCGTACTGCATGACCCAGATGAGTCGATCGTTACACCAGATCGAAGTCATTCCCCTGAGCTGGTGCAGTGTCATGAAGGACGGACGAGAAGAATCTATGATTTTGAAGCGTCCATTTTGATACGTGAACTGTTTTGCTTTCGGCTTGACCGGCGCCTCAGACGCAAGGCACACCGACAAGCTTTCGAACATGGCGGCAGCAAGATGCTGCTGCGCCTCTCTTAAGAGGTCCCTGATCATCATGCAGACTCCTTTCCTTATGTGATGTACACAATATACCCGCATCTACAGTACAATTCTGTAGTACTTAGTCAAGAACCGCGCTGTGCACGATATACTATGTCTATGGACATCCGCTTGCTCCCGCGAGAAGAGTGGCCAGCACAATTGAGTGAAATACCTCAACTTCCTAAAGAGCTGTGGGTACGCGGTACCCTCCCTCCTCACGGTACGAAACTCCTCACCGTCGTCGGCAGTCGCGCGATGACACACTACGGACAAGAAGCGTGTCAGAAACTTATCGCCGGCCTCGCTGGCTATCCGATTTCAATCGTCAGCGGCCTCGCGCTTGGTATCGACACGTGCGCACACAAAGCAGCACTCGCGGCGGGCCTTCACACTCTCGTCGTACCCGGCTCAGGGCTCGGCGACGACGTGCTCTACCCGCGAAGCAATCGCACATTCGCCCGCGAGATTCTCCACGCCGGTGGTGGATTCTTGTCTGAGTACGCACCCGACGCGACCTCGCGCATCCATTATTTCCCCGAACGGAACCGACTAATGGTTGGACTCGCCGATGCAGTCCTCATGATCGAGGCCGGACCGAAGTCAGGCACGCTTATCACTGCGAGACTCGCTGGAGAATATAATCGCGAACTCCTCTGTATCCCGCATCGTATCGGCGACCCGCACGCTTTCGGACCACATCTCTTCACCCGCCTCGGTGCGACACTAGTCACCGAGCCGCTCCATATTCTTGAGGCGCTCCGTATTCCCCCACACGAGGAAACGTCGCGCGATACCGCACCGACTGATCTCGATGATGCTGAACGCGGTATATGGAGTATGCTAGAGGAACCGAAGACCCGCGACGAGATTCTTCGGTCTGCCGCAAGCCTGCCTGCCGGTGACGTCCTTACGGCCCTTGTCGCGCTCGAGCTTCGCGGACTCATCACAGAGAAGTTTGGCGCCTGGCACCGCACATAACCTATGCCCTTGAAAATCTACTCGTGGAATATGTTGTTTCGAAATCAGAAACTCGAACAGGCATTCGAGTTTATTGCGCATGCCGATTTCGATATTTTCTGCCTCCAAGAGGTCCCCGAGTCATTCTTGCCTCGCCTCAAACAGCTGCCCTCTGCACTCGTCTATCGAAGCGACATGGAAAAGCTGTTCCGGTCGGGTGCCGTAGCGACATACAACGTCATTCTTTCCCGCCTCCCTATCGAGTCGCACGGCGAGATACCCTACCCTGACTACTGGCCGCTCCTCCCGCTACGCACGCGCCTCTTCGTGCGACTGATGCGTCCCTTTAGTTTTTCGCAACTACGAAACCGCGGCGGACTCTATATCGACATCACGCATGCCGGACAATCGATTCGCGTATTCAATCTGCATCTTATCCTCGCGCAACCCGCATGGCGCCTTAAGGAATTTGAAATGGCTATGACCAAACGCGACCCAGAGCGCTCGACGATTGTCTGCGGTGACTTCAATATTCTTGAGAAACCCCACATCACTCCGCTCAACTGGCTTCTCGGAGGCGGCCTGGTCGATACGGTACGATACACACGGGAACGCACCCACCTCGAGAAGCGTTTTCTCGAGCACCAGCTCACTAATATTCTTCGCGGGAGAATCACGCACCCCCTCTCCCGTTCACAGCTCGACCATATTCTTGTCTCCCGCTCTTTTTCTATTCAAAAATCAGAAGTGCTCGACGATCGCCTCGGCTCAGACCATCATCCAATATACGTCGAAATCTCATAGCGACACTTGACCATATATAGGTATCTGCGTTATGAGTGAACACATGGGCAACCGTTTACTCATCGTCGAATCCCCGACAAAAGCACGCACTATTGGCACCTATCTCGGCAAGGAATACACCGTCCTTGCGTCGGTTGGCCATGTCCGCGACCTGCCAAAGAGTAATAAAGACGCCGTCGATATCGAGGGCGGATTCATCCCGCGATACGTCATTCCGGCAGATAAACGCGAGGTTATTGAAAAAATAGAACGTGCTGCCGCAAAAGCCGATGAGATCTATCTCGCGACCGACCCCGACCGCGAGGGCGAAGCGATTGCGTGGCACATTAAAGAAGTCGCCGGGCTGAAGAAACCTCAGCGGGTGGTCTTCCACGAAATCACCAAAGCAGCCATCGAGGAGGCGATCGCACACCCACGTGCGATCGACGAGCATTTGCGCCGCGCGCAAGAAGCGCGGCGTGTCCTCGATCGTATCGTTGGCTACGATCTCTCGGGACTTATTTGGAAGAAAGTTCGCTACGGACTTTCTGCAGGACGAGTGCAGTCACCGGCGCTCCGTATTCTCGCCGAACGCGAACGGGAAATCACTTCATTTATCCCAGTTACCTATTTCGTCCTCAATGCTCTCTTTACCTCAAAGGCGGGCGACATCGCGACAATCTGTGCCGTTGAACCACAGTCCAAGGAGGAAGCTGACCGTATCGTAGAGGCCGGCAGAAACGCTACCTGGACGATCGCAAGTGTCACTGAGAAATCGGAGGAACGAAATCCTCGCCCGCCTTTCACAACGTCCACGCTGCAACAGGCCGCTTCAACGCGACTTGGATTCGCTCCGTCCCGCGCGATGCGTGCCGCACAGAAACTCTACGAGGCGGGACACATTACGTATATGCGTACCGACTCGGTGAACCTTTCTGCTGAGGCTGTTGCGAAAATGGCAACAGTTATCGAGCACGATTTTGGAAACGAGTATCTCTCGCTGCGCACCTACAAGACGACAAGTAAAAATGCCCAGGAGGCTCACGAAGCAGTCCGCCCGACTGAGCCAGGCCGTGTCAAAGCTGGTGCGACCCCCGATGAAGAGCAGCTCTACGAACTCATCCGTACACGAACACTCGCTTCGCAAATGGCTGCCGCAAAAATTATGCGGACGAATATTGTTGCCAAGGCAGACGCCGATATTCCACTCTTCGCAGCGAATGGATCACGCGTGATGTTCCCTGGCTGGCTCGCACTCGATACGAAAGCGCGGGGCGAGGATATTGAGCTACCGAAAGTTGCTGAAGGCGATCCGCTCACTCTCCTTTCGCTCGACGCTACCGAGAAACAAACTGAACCGCCGAACCGCTACACTGAGGCCGGTCTTATTAAGGAGCTTGAGAAGCGTGGTATCGGTCGCCCTTCAACCTACGCCTCGACGATGAAAACTATCCAAGATCGCGGCTATGTCGAGAAGCTTGGGCGCGCCCTAAAGCCGACCGCAACGGGTATGGTGGTCTCCGGATGGCTTGAAGAACATTTCCCGCAATACATTAGCGACTCTTTTACCGCAGAGATGGAAGATCAACTCGACGAGATCGCACGCGGCGAGCGCGGTTATACTGAGACGCTGACGACTTTCTACGGCCCATTTGAAAAAGCCGTTCACTCGGGGGACAAGCTTCCGAAAGCCACCTCGCTCGGCGATGCTGCAAGTGAGTTCCCCTGTCCGCTGTGCGGCGGTCCTATGGAATTCAAACTCGGTCGCGGTGGTGTTTTTATGAGCTGCAAGAAGTACCCTGACTGTCTTGGCGCCCGCACAGAAGAAGGGGTCGAACTGAAGGGCGACGAACCTATCGGTCACGATCCGAAAACGGGTGCCCCTATTTTTATAAAAACTGGACGCTTCGGTCCGTATGTTGAGATGGAACTCCCTGAAGAACCGGCCGCCCTCGAGCCACCAGCACCGGAGGCACCAGAACCAGTGACAAAGAGCTCGAAAAAGAAAGTAGCGAAGAAAAAAGTGGCTGCAAAACGAAGCAAGAAACCGAAAAAAGCAGCACGTCGTGCAAGTATTCCTGCGGGCACTGACCTCACTCAAGTGACCCTCGCAGATGCGCTTAAGTGGCTCTCTCTCCCACGAGAGCTCGGACTCCATCCGACAACCGGTAAACCTATCTTCGCATCGACAGGACGCTTCGGTCCGTATGTTGGTAGCGATGGTGAATTCCGCTCGCTCAAACCAGCAGTCGGCGACCCGTACACGGTTACCTTCGATACCGCTCTCGCTCTTCTTGCTGAACCAAAGAAACCTCCCCGCGGCGTCGAAATCGCAGCGGAAATCGGCAAGCATCCAAAGACGGGGAAAATGATCGTCCTCTACAAATCAAAACAGGGTCTCTTTTTGAAAAAAGGCTTACGGCGTATCTATCTCCCCGCTACGGTGACCGCCACCTCGCTCACTCCTGACGAAGCTGCCGAGTATCTGAAATAAAAAACGACGCACCGAAGTGCGCCGTGTTGACCATCGACATCGATTCACCCCAGTGATTCGATGGGATCGAAGTCGAAAATGGTGGGAAACTCAGGATCACCCGGCCGGAGCCCTCGAGCCCGCGCATCGTCTTCTGCGACGGCGAGTTTGAAGTAAATCACCTGCGCGCGATACTGAGGATCGAGCATTTCAAGTTCGTGGCGATGCCATGCCACACGATTCTCCACGGAGATATCGGGGCCCAACGCTTCGAGTTCACGACGATGCCATGCGATCATGCCAAGGACATCTTCCGGCTCCTCGAGCCGCACCTGATGCCAACGAACGAGGTTACGCTCGCGTTTGTCATACTCTCCTACCCGACGAACGAAAGCCGTCAGTTTCCATGCCGGAGGAAGCATCTCGCATACCCACACCACACACCGCGTAAGGAACATGTTTTCTCTCCATCAATGAGTAAGAACTCGGAAATCTTACCTCAAAAACAGAAAAAGGCAATACCTGCCTCGCGCTCCTAGGCAGAATTTTCACCCGAGGCAGTGTATAGTAGTCCGTATGACCACCGCGAAAGAAATAATCGGTGCGATGTCATCACCCTCGACCGCAGATATTGCGTATGTTGAGAAGGCGTATGAACTCTCCAAGAAAGCTCACGAGGGGCAAGCTCGGTTCTCTGGCGAACCATACTTCATTCACCCGGCGGCGACCGCAAAGATACTCGCTGAGTACGGTATGGATGCGACCACCATCGCCGCTGGTCTCCTCCACGATGTCGTCGAGGATGGGAAAGCGTCACGCGAGGAAGTCGAAAAAGAGTTCGGGAAAGAACTCCTTTTCATTGTTGATGGCGTGACAAAACTCGGTACGCATAAATACCGCGGCGCCGAACGTCACGCCGAGTCCCTGCGACGACTCCTCGTCGCAACCGCAAGCGACATTCGCGTGCTCATCGTGAAGCTCGCCGATCGCTACCATAATATGCAGACCCTTGAGCACGTCCCCGCACATAAACAACGCCGTATCGCCCTCGAGACAATTGAGATCTATGCACCAATTGCCGACCGACTCGGCATGGGAAAGATGAAGCGCGACCTCGAAGATCTCGCCTTCCCTTTCATTGATCCTGATGCAGCCGTTCACACCGCCGAAATGCGGAAATTAAAAACGCAAGAAACAGAAGAGGGGCTCGCGAAAGTACGCAAAGAACTTGGGAAGGAGCTCGCGAAGCGCGGTTTGAAAACGTTCCACACCGATATCCGTATGAAAGGCCTCTGGAGCCTGCATAAGAAACTGGAACGGAAACACGATGATATCAGTCTGATTCATGATATCGCGGCTCTGCGCATCGTCGTCCCCACCATCGAAGACTGTTATACAACACTCGGTATTGTTCACGCGCTCTTTAAGCCCCTCCCGGGAGAATTTAAAGACTACATTGCTTTTCCGAAGCCGAACGGCTACCAGTCACTCCACACAACCGTCGTCACCCCCGACGCCGGCATCGTCGAGATACAGATTCGCACTGATGAGATGCACCGCCACGCGATGTTCGGTATTGCCTCGCATATGTCGTACAAACAGCTGGGTAAGAATATCGAAAAACTTGCCAAAGGAGCCCAAAAAAGCCGCTTTTCCTCGCTCTCGTTCTCGTGGCGTTCGCTCATCCCCTCACTTATGCGCGTCGTACGGAAAGAAGGCGACACGCCCGGAGAGACGAAAATTCCACCTTGGCTTGCTGAATTGGCCGAAGCTCACGCAGACGTCACGGGGTCAGAAGAATTTGTGGAGGGACTCAAGGAAGACTTTTTTTCTCATCGAGTATTCGTCTTCACGCCCCAAGGCGACGTGATCGACTTGCCCGCTACCTCAACGCCAATTGACTTTGCCTACGCGATTCACAGCGATCTGGGTGATCATCTACAGGGTGCGAAAGTGAATGGAAAACTCGTCTCATTCGAAACAGAGCTTGGTAATGGCGATATTGTAGAAATCATACGGCGTGACTCTGCGCACCCCTCGCCGAAGTGGCTCGATATCGTACGCACCTCGCTCGCCCGCCGACATATTCGCAGTGCCCTCGGCCTCACCGAAAAAGAGAAACCGGTACGTCGCCGCACGCGCAGTGTCCGGAAAGAGAAAAGTAAAAAAGCCGAGTAAGTTCTACAAGGAGAAACTACTGACCGAGTAGAGCTCATCCTCTTCTGCGGGCTCATCAGGCGCAGCAGGAGGAATAGGATCGTCTGAAAGTTGCGTCGTATTCGGGAAGATAGGCGGCGCGACTGCTGCTGCAGCTTTCTCTGTTGCCTCCCTCTCTGCGGCGAGCGCATCGACCAACTGTTGGAGATCGTCGGGTGAGAAGAAGTCGATAAGGAGTCGGCCGCCTTCGGCGTTTGTCTCGATAATAACCCGGGTACCGAGTGTCTCGGTGAGCGATTTCTCAAGCTCAACCATCTCAAGTGACTTCTTATGATGCGAACGGACACGCTCTTGCGCGATCGAACGAGCGATACGTTCAGCCGCGCGTACCGGAAGACGCTTCAAAATAATTTCATGGAAAAGAGTCTCGCGCTCCTCGGGGCGACTATTCAAAGCGAGCAGTGGGCGCGCATGACCCTCACTGATCTCCTTCGCAACAATAGCCTGTTGCATATGCTCGGGGAGCGTCAGGAGGCGGAGCGAGTTCGAAACATATTCGCGACTCTTCCCGATCTTCGCTGCTGTTTCGGCGTGGGAAATGCCGAACTCGTCAATAAGCTGCTGCAACGCTTTCGCGCGATCAATCGCATTGAGATCTTCGCGTTGCAGGTTCTCGATAATGGCGAGTTCGAGTTTCGTTAGATTACTGTCTCCCTGGCGAATAACCACCGGGACCTGCTTGAGTCCAGCGAGCTTACTGGCGCGCAAACGGCGTTCACCTGCAACGAGCTCATAGAGACTCTCGAGACCGCCATCTGATTTCTCAACTTCCGTCCGAGACACGACGAGCGGCATCAGCACGCCGTACTGACGAATACTCTCCGCGAGCGACTTCAAGCCGAGTTCGCTAAACTCTTTTCGGGGCTGGTAAGGATTCGGTACGATACGTTCGACATCAATCCAGAATACCGAGTCGTATTTCGTCGGTACGTAGCGCGAATCATCATTCATGAAATTGATTTTAACATATGGTATCGTGCATACCAGAGCCGGGATGGCGAAATGGTAGACGCAAGGGATTCAAAACCCCTCGCCGCAAGGCATGAGAGTTCAAGTCTCTCTCCCGGCACAAAAAGGAA
Source organism: bacterium (assembly GCA_021824605.1). Classification (GTDB taxonomy): domain Bacteria; phylum Patescibacteriota; class Minisyncoccia; order Phycocordibacterales; family Phycocordibacteraceae; genus C7867-001. The sequence goes on along the minus strand of JAKAKH010000013.1, from coordinate 11,246 downwards.
CACCCCGCTAGAGAGCGGGGTGTTCCTTTTTGTGCCGGGGTTCTCCTAGAGCTTCCCGACCATATCGAGCCCTGGCTCAAGCGTGTCGTCGCCTGGTTCCCAGGACGCAGGGCATACTTGGCCTTTGTGCGTATCGACGTACTGCGCCGCCTGCAGCTTACGCAGAGTCTCCGCACCCTTGCGACCTATGGAGTTGTCATTAATCTCCATCGATCGAAGCGTGCCTTTCGCATCGATAATGAACGTACCGCGGAGTGCGAGCCCCTCGTCGGGTGTGAGTTCTGGCCCATTGCCTTCGATAAGAACGCCGAAAGCATCGGCAAGCTTCCCTGAAGGATCGGCTGCCATCGGGTACGTAATTTTCTTGATACCTTCTGAGGTGTCGTGCCACGCCTTGTGGGTAAACACCGTGTCAGAAGAAACTGAAATAATTTCTGCACCGAGTGCCTGGAACTTCGGATAGAGCTGCGCGAGTTCCTCAAGCTCGGTCGGACACACAAACGTAAAATCAGCTGGATAGAAGACAAGCACCACCCATTTTCCACGCAATTGCGAGAGACTCATCGTCTTGATCGCTTTCTCGTGGTACACCTCGAACTCGAAATCCGGCACTGACTCGCCAACTTTCACGAGCGAAAAATGATCATGGACGAAGTCATGAAATTCACCGCAGTGCTCACAGTAATTGCTTTTGGTTTCTTTCATAGGCGTATTGGTTAAATGAGAGCTTATGATACCATCGCGTCTAATGGAAAGACAACCAAGGGAGAAAATCCTCTGTATCGCAGGACCAACAGCGTCTGGTAAATCCTCACGCGCAGTCGAAGAAGCCCTCGCACGAGGACGCCTGCCTGCCGGTAGGCAGGGCGAGATTATTTCCGTCGATTCGCGACAGGTCTATCGCGGCCTCGATATCGGTACGGAAAAGATACTCGCTCCAGAGATGCGCGGCGTCCCCCACCACCTCATCGATATTCGCGATGTCTCGGTCCCGTATTCCGCAGGCGACTTCGTGCAAGACGCACGTCGTCTGATCACGGAGATACTCGCACGGGGTAATCTGCCGATTCTCGTCGGCGGCACTCATTTCTATTTTGACGCCCTCCTAAAAGGTCTTCCTCTTGGCACTGATATGAATACTGCACTCCGCGAAGAGCTGGAACACCTCTCCGATGAAGAGCTGTACGCGCGCATTCGCTCCAAAGATGCACGTCGCGCGCTTGCACTCGATCCGCATAATCGCCGTCGTCTCATTCGCGCTCTCGAGCTCATCGACGCTCATGGAGAGGTGCCAACACGAACTCCCACGACGTCATATGCGACCGAATGGATTATTATCGACCCTCCCCGAGAAGAGCTGCGCACCCGGATCGATACTCGCCTCGCAAGCGCCCTCGAACGCGGGCTCGTGGGCGAAGTGCGGCTGGTACGCGAGTCAGTTGGTGACGCGCGTCTCGCGGAGCTCGGTCTTGAGTACCGAGTAGTCGGCGAATATCTACGTGGCGAACGCACCGAAGCGTCGCTCCTCCCGACTCTCTCGGCGAAGCTGTGGCAATATGCACGTCGTCAGAAGGCCTGGCTGCGCAAACTTACAGAGGAAGAGATTATTTCGGCAGCACCGTCGCCCCAGGACAAAAACTGAATCCTAGGTTCCGACCAGAAAACTGAGTATTGACCCGATCAGGAACACTCACCATATAGTCGAGCTGACACATCTGCTCTTGGGTAATCCCCAAACGTGCCATCAGGTACTGCTCGGCCTCTTCTCGCACTGGCCCTATCGGCTCTTGGAGGAGAGAAATATTGAAATAATTCGTCGCGCTAATGTAGGTGATGAGGTAGGGCGGCGTAGTGGTAGCCGTTTGATCGGATGTACTCTGCTTCGTATGGTACCCAAGATAGTAGTACCCTGCGTTATTTGAATCTTTTACTGTTGTTGGATCATGAATGAAATCGACGGTCTGAACCCAACCCTCCGATGAAGAAGCTGTAATGACGGTCACGGTAGTAGTTTGTTGGACAGCAGGTGCGACAGGCAATCCAACGTTCTGCGTCGAGGATGGACTCGTTGGAGCCGACTTGTGCGAGCCAGTGAGCCAGACCGCGACACCAAAAAGTACCCCGATGACACCCAGAACTCCAACAATAATGAAAGTCTTATGCATAGTATCTATTAAGGACCATACTTCTGTACGCAAGCTGCCGATTTTGTATTATCAGACGCCGTAGTCCACGGTGTATAACCACCAGACTTCGAATACAGATACTGCGCCGATTGTGCATTACACTGCGCATCGCTTGCCGCCTGAACACAAGGCTGGCACGTTGCGGTCGTAACAGCTGCCCCATCATTCCCTCGACAGAGCGCCGGGCAATTAATCGTTGGGTTACCATTGTTATATTTTGCGCATGCAGGCCCCACGAGCTGATTTACGGTCAACATAATTTGGAATAAGCCACAGGCGTTCCCATTACAAGGGACAGAAGGGTTGCCGCTACTCTCAGTCACGGCAATACAAGACATCACATTTGCCTGACTCGGTGTAAATCCTGCTGCCTGCAAAGCTGCCGGGCTACACGCTGTGTTGCCACTCGAACACTGTGCAAGCGTACTGCCGCTTAGTGTGACGACGCCGCCATTCGCACTGATGCCTGTCACGGGCGCTTGGTTCAACCCCGCACCCGGAAGCGCGCCCGCTTGCGGGAGACAGACATCACCGCCAGTACCGACTAAACTTGCCCAGGTTCCGCCAACCGTACCTGGATTATAGAGCACTGCCATAATGGCATCGACGATCATCCATGCCGCAAGCATGGTAACGATGCCGTAAATAGTGCCGCTGAGAACTTTGTTTGCCTTGCTACGACCCTCAGGACTCACTGGATTGAACACATAGAGAAATCCTGCGTACGCAATCATCAAGGGAGCCCAAAAGACGATGCCAACGGTAATAAGAAATTCAATGATGTTATTGATCACCATCATAAGCATCCCCCATCCGGCCGGACAGACATTATTCCCTGCCGGAACAATAGGACCGAAAAACGGTATCGCTGCGTGCGCAAAATGCGGCACCGCAAATGAACTCACCGCAAGAAACAGCGCAAGGAGTGACACGCGAGAACGCATACTTGTACTATACCGCACTAAGTTCTGTCACATCTACCTTTCCACACAATTGTTCTTTGCAAAATGAAACAGGCGGGGTCCTAAGACCCCGCCATAACATCGAAACAACGACGTTATATCACACGGGAAAGAACTTGCCCTTAAGTTCGGTGAACATCGTCTCGTAGCAAAGGAGTGCCTCTGAATAGTTTCTTTGTTCGACCAGAGCCACCGCTCTTGTCACCGTAGAAAAAATGCTGGCGAGCTCGGCATCGCAATTCTGGTCCTGCTTGATTTGCCGGACGAGAACTGGAGCGACTTTGTAGTACTCGGTGAGCAAGGCGGGGCCGTGAGCCAGGTTTGCGATGTAGTTGTCGCGGAATGACCGAAGTACGACCAACTCATGGCAGTCATCGGCTAACCCTGCATGCTCCACACAGGCGGTGGTAAGGAAGCAACTGCCATTTTGAGACTCGGTGTGTTTGCGGCCTTCTAGATAAGCCTTGTTTTCTTCCTCCCATTCCGTCTGTTGCTCAGCGGAAGCGAAGAACGCCGCGAAACCCATCCTGAGAGGGTCGTTTGGAAGGCTTAAATTACCCTCACTTGCGTCTTGTTCACCACGGTTGTGCATTCTCTGAAGCTTGTCTTTGTCCGACATGGCTATACTCCATTTTCTGAAAGAAGTTGCAAAAACCACTACCCCAACATGGGCGCGCATATAATAACAGATTCTAACGTTCTATCAAGGCATTTCTTAAAATGCATTCGATACTATCCATTTCTCGCCTCTAGCTTAATCTGGAACGGCTTTCCCCTTGCCTTCTTATCTGGTATCGTTCCAGTATAGGGAATAAGGGTCCATCGTATAGTGGTAGTACATCGGTCTCCAAAACCGACAGTCCAGGTTCGATTCCTGGTGGGCCCGCACTGCAAAATCGCCTTCGGGCGATTTTTGCGTGACGAGCCAAGTGAAGCCTGGGAGGCTTCACGCCCAGGAATCGAAAACCTTGTGAGCGGATTTTGCGAATACCTGGAGCAAAATCCCCACAAGGTATACTGATCCTGTAAGGATCGATAAATGTAATCGTGGTCCTGGTGGGCCCGCCAAACTTGACGATATTTGTTTAGTGTTATAAAAAGATTGTGGATGGACAGTTTCTTTGGTTCATCGTACCCCCCACAATCTGACTCGAAGAGGTTCAGCCATGTTTAAGCCCGCACTTAAAAAAATGCTCACCTTTCTTTCTATCGCGTTGGCAATAGGCCTTATGGCATTCGCAGCAAGCTATGGTGATGACCCAAGGCCCTTGCAATATGCCAAGAAATTTCACGAAGGTGATTCCGTGATGATGAAAATAGACGGTCGCCGTGGGATAGTACTGTCGGTTTTCGACTGCATGGGTGATACAAACGATATGCACCACTCTTGCGATTACCAAGTTCGCTTCCCTGCTGAACCGGAACATACCGGCTACTGGACAACAGTGGCGTATGACTACGAGCTCATGCCAGCAAAGGCCAACTGCGACAAGGAATAGCCCACGATTAGCTCACGCGAGTCGTGGGCTAATCGTTTCTATACAAACAGTGCGGTGTATTTCGAACACTTTATTCCGCTCCAGGCTTTGTACACCCACATAAGAATCGAAGAGACTTTGTTGCAGTCAATGGTTGTGCACCTGCTGATTCGTTGACAGGGGTCAGCTCGGGGCATACCATATTCTCACAGCCGCATTTGAGCAGGAAGTCCTGCTCGAGTTGTTTCGAATCCATCAAATTGAAGATTTCTGTACCTGCGGGTCGCAGTTTTTTCTTTTTTATGGCGAACAAGAATCTGTGGTTGCACCTGTACCTTTAAGAACCTTACCAACCAACCTAGGAGAGACCCGCAATGGAACCCACTCGCAACAAAATCATCGCAGACTTTCTGGCACACAACGCTGACCAGAGCGCGCAGTTCACCAGCCCAGACCAGACCCTGAGTCGCCGACAGCACCGGGCAGAAAACCCGGTCGCAATCGCGGCCATGAAATGCATGGACGGGCGTATTAACCTGTCCTTCATCACCGGCTTCCCGATCGGGATCATCCGGCCTTTCCGGAATCTCGGAGGCAAGTTCGATATCGGCGGTCATTTCGGCGAACTCTTGCTCAACTGGGTCATGCGAGCGGTGGCAGCCGGCAAGGACTCCATTGTTCTCGTGACCTATCACTGGTCGAGAGGCGCAACAGAGCGTGGCTGCAAGGGCTTCCATTGCAATGTCGATGATGCCATTGCTTACACCACGGACCTCGTGCGCGATGTCGAAGAAGTCTTCGGGGCAAGACACGAGGTCGTCTATCCCGTGCAGGTCGGCATCGAGACCGACGAAGATGCGCTCGTATTCCACGGTTCGGGGAAAACACTCGATTTGTCGAAGGTTACCTCTGACGACCGCGATACGCTGCGCATCGCACTCGAGAGTCTCTACCCGGACATGAAGCGTCGCATGATCGAGAGCTTGGTGAATCTCTGTGTGGGCAATATCCGACATATCAGCGCCATCCGAAGGGCGGCGCGACCTCTGGCGGATATCGATCACAAGGAGACCATGCTTGGGGTCGGCCCTGGCTTCAACTGGTTCCATCTTCCCAATCAGATGCTCATCGTCGGGCCGTACAGCTACGACTTGGCTGAGCCGATTGCTGTTGCTGGGAAGATCCTTCTCAACAACATCGAATCGGGGAGCGTCTCGAAGGAAGATGGGGTCGCTCTCTTGACCTCAGCAACCTACTGGGACGAAGGGCCAGAAAAAACCCGTGCGGCCATGAAAGCCCGGTCGCTTATGCGATTTGCGCGGGCGACACTCGAAGAAAAAGTGCCCGACCTTATGCCCTACCTTGATTTCGGGGCAGGTATCCTGAACGAGAACACCATTCTCTTCACTCCTGTTGAGTTCGACAAGTAGAAGAGGTTACTCTTCTACGAAGCAAACCCCCGCGTGCCTGGCACGCGGGGGTTTCTTGTATCTCACGTATGCTCGCTACGAACAATTACACACTTTTCGGTGGAATGTCTTTCCCGCGAAACGGAGCTCCGATGAGTGAGGCAATACCACAGACATTCAGGACACCTGCAAGAACAGGCAGTACTCCGACAATAGCGATGAGCGTCCCGACAGCAGAGCCCATACGCATACCCCACCAGATAATGCCTACACCCACAATGACTCGCAGTGCTCTCCCCGAAAACGAAGCCATAAATCGTGCGAATTCCATACGTAGATCGTATTAGGTGATAACACCCTCAGTGTACCACGTACCTCTTGATCTAAAGAGGGGTTGTCGACGAATTCTCCAGTTTCATTTTGCCACCGGCGAGCACATAGGTACGTACGGTGACAGTGTTATCCTCATTCCACACAGATACAACTCTTTGCACCAAGCTATAGTGGCCGCTTGCATACTCGAAAGTATCGTTTTCCGAATCGCCAGCGCTACTATGCCAACTCGCGGTTACCTTCTTACTCGCTGCATCAAACGAAGGGCTACCCAGGCTACTCAAAAAAGCATTGCGCACAAACTGATGTGTGGTGGGATCATAGAGGTAAAAATTGTACGTGCAGTTACCCGTCGCTCCACACTCATTCAAAACCCGAAGGTCTTGGTACCCATCGAAATTAGCATCGACGACAGTCGGTGTATTTTGAGCTTTCGTTAACGTTGAATCGTAACTGGTTGAGCTTTCGATCGTCTGAATAGGACTCGTATTCGACCCTTCAGTCACGATAATATTCCCCAACGTGTTATCCGCCATGCCGGTAAAATGCAAACCAAAAGCAGGAAGATCAGGATGTACCAAAAATGTGCATTGCATACCCCCACGAAGATCTGCATCACCAGGTATATACGAGGGTATTTCTTTCAACGACGTCGTTCCTGTATACGGGAGAACCGTACACCCCAGTTGATTCTGGGCTGTTAGAAATGGATATCCTGGCAAAACCTGTGACAAATGCAGTGTGTAATACCCCCAACCACCGACGGCGACCATCGCTCCTGCACCGAGAGTCGCGAGAATAATTCGCGCATATGAATGGCCGTCCATCGAGTAACTATACCAAATGGATTTTACCCTTCTCTAACGAGATTTTTTCTTACGGAACCATCTCGCAAGAGCGTATTGCAGCAACACATACCCACTTAGAAGCGGCACGAGCTCGAGCACACTCACAAGAGGCAACGGCGTAAGGTTATAAAATGATACAACAAGAGGCGTATTCATTAGCACAACGACCGCAAGCAACTCGATTCCCGCCAGAAGATAGAATTGTCTCTTTTGGATTCTCGTCGTCGGGCCGGTGTAGACGCTTGGCGCGCACATAAAAAACACCACGCCGACGATAATAAACACCGGCACCATAAGGCTCATAGGCTCAGCAAGAGAAATGTAGCCGAGATTGCCGTAAAAGACCGCAGCCGCAACAAACGCCTGCGGAATGGCCGAGACAAGCGCAAACGGGATCACTCGACCCAAGAACGAATGTTCTGGCTTCTCTACTCGCTCGTGCACGGGGCGAATCACCCAGTAGAAAATAAGCGAGCTCGGGAGACCGATAGTGAAATAGGTGATAAACGCAATGTTGAGCGGTGTGAAAGGAAAAGCGTGACCGAACACCGCAAGGAGAATAAAAAAGAAAAACCCGAAAAATACTTGATTGAGGAAGATGCTCGCGCACAGTTCAATATTCTGAATAATACTGTCGGCGAGTCGCACCCCGTTCGGTAAATCGATAAAACTGTTTTTCACCAGCACCACTGACGCAACTTGCCGCGTGGCCTGAGCTCCATCAAACATAGCAATTCCGAGATCTGCTTTCTTGATAGCGAGCGCATCGTTCGCTCCGTCACCGATCATCGCCGTGAATCCGCGTTGTTTTAATGCCTCGATAATCTTCTCCTTCTGCTCCGGCTTTACTCTCGCAAAAATGGTGTAGCGATGGGCGTTCTCGAGGTACTCGGCATCCGTCCAGGTTTCAAGCTCTGCGCCTCGTATGACCGCCTGGGGCGTATGCACACCGGCAGCCTCGGCAATTGCCTGTACCGTTTCGGGACTGTCGCCTGAAATGATCCGAATAGTAACTCCCCGATCTTGGAAAAAACGAACTGCCTCAACGACACCCTCGCGCAAATTATTTTGAATAACACTGAGCGCAATAGCCGAGAGCGACGTCCCGGGGAGTCGGGATGGCAATTCTGATCCATTGGCTTGCACAAAACAGACCAACCGTTTGCCATACTTGGCCTCACTGTCGATATACTGTTGCACCCACTCTTTATCCTGCGCTGTCTCAAAATACGGCAAAAAAATATCCGGGGCTCCCGCAAGCACAATTCGCTCACCAAACTCATCCTCTAGGCGGGCTGCGCCAAATTGACGCGAAGAAGAAAAAGCAAGATCCTCCAGAATCGTTCCTGCATACGCTTGCGAAAGAGACTCTTTCACTGCCGCGATGGTTCTTGAAGAATCTTCCGTTCCCTTGATGTAGCCCGCCATCGAAGCTTGCGCATAGGTCTCGTGGACCCCTCGCGGTAAATACGTATGCTCGACCGTCAACTCATCTCCGGTCAACGTGCCTGTCTTATCCATACAGAGGTTTTCAATACGCCCGAGTTTCTCGGTTGCGTTTACCTCTTGCAGGAGTACGTGCCGACGATATAAATGAGCAGCGCCGTACGAGAAGAGAAGTGTAATCACCACCACCATCCCTTGTGGCAAGAGAATGCTCGTGAGGGCCCCGATGCTCTGAATAATACTTACCGTCGACGCTTCAGTGAGCACCCCTCTCCCCCACACAAAAAGAATAATCAGAAGCAGGACGTACCCGATGTATTTGATGAGCGTATTGATTGCGTGCTGAATGGGGCTCTGAATTAGTGAGTACTTTTTGATACTCTTCGTCATGAGGGCAATGCGACTCTCGGCAAAGACTTTCTTCACGAGCAGCACTCCCGTACCCGCGGTCACGATACTCCCTGCAGATAGTGCGTCTCCTGGCGTCTTAAGAAAATCAGAAGATTCGCCAGTAATGAGCGCCTCGTTCACCTGGAATCCATGCGAGGTCACGAGTGAGCCATCACACGGCACCTGATCGCCTGCCGAGAGCTTCAGACGATCATGTACCTTGACCTCGTCCGTGAGAATGGTCGATTCCGTGCCATCCTCCGCTATCCGCACTACTCTCGGTACGGCAAGTAGCTGGAGTTTCTCGAGTGTTAACCACGAACTAATCTCTTGTGTGCTCCCAATAATGATATTCAAAACAGTAATGAATCCAAGGAAAATGCCTTCTTGGGTACTGCCGAATAACGTCAGCAGAACCACGACCGAGAAGATGATCGCGTTGATGAGGAGAAATACGTTCCGCGAGATAATAGCGACGATCGCCTCAAGCCGCCGTGTCGGAGAATAGGATGCGGGGTACATTTCTGTAGTATAGCGCAGGGCATCACTCGCACTTCGCTGCAACCAATCTCGCAGTACCTATGTCGCAAATACGTGATATTTCTTGAAATAGCGGTATTCGTGCCAAGTGAGCCAGATGACCACTAAGTCCAATCCTGTAAGTACGAGAAGGAAGATCGAATGCGAAAAAGCGTAGTGATACAGCTGATAGGCGATAAAGAGCGCGAACACGATAATAGCAGTCGGGTACGCCCACACCTTATTGCGGAGCAGTCCGGCAGCCAACACTATCTTTATGATCCCATGAATGAGAAGGTAGAGCGCAATAAACAACCCCAAACTACCAGTCAATGCCGGCAGGGCATCGTGAATGTGAGAAAAAAGAAAATCATGAGGATCTTCGAGAAGTTCGTTCGCAATAAGAAATTGCACAAATCGGGTGAGCACTCCCGGGAAACAGAGAATAACACCTCCGAGTGTCTCGAGGACGCCGTCCACCGCCTTCAATAACACACCCCACACAAATAGGGTATGAATATATTTTTCTTTTTGTGACTCTTGCGGCATAGAACTATGCGCATTCTATGCGCTTTTAAGAAAAGTACCTAGCCCTCGTCTATCCTCGCGCCTGCACAAGTGCGGCTGTGAGCGACTGCTTGAAAGCTTCACTGGTAAATGTTGCACCCGAGACACCATCAACAGCAGCACTTTGTACTTGAAGCGCTTCCTGAGTAAGGAGCGGCATCGCATGACTATTAATAAATACCGAATTCATATGCGTGTCGGGTAACTGCAGGAACTGCACATCAGTCAGCTTCCCTCCCTGTACAATCGCTTTGACCTGCACCACACCGTAGTACGCATCGGCAACACTCCCTGTGTATGAGCCATTCACATAGGTGCCCGAAGGAGCTCCTACTGCTGCCGCTGCCACTTGCGTCGCGGCCGGTATATTTTTCGTGCCAACTATCGCGGCCTGCGCACTATTTGAATGTTGTGAAAATAGGTATATGAACGAAGCTGCAAGAAGCCCGAGCGATACATACAGCCCTCCCCGCCCCTTCGTTGTTGGATTTTTTTTCATACAATATGGTTGTCTATATTGGTTGATACACACCTCATCCACCTTTTCTTTCATCGTTTGCACGCAGAAGAGTTATGCTCCGGTAGTTTATTGCAAACAAAGAAGCCCTGTGCTGAAATGGAAACAGGCGACTCTATCCGTATAGAATCGCCTTAATGGAACCTTACACCTGGAGAACTGCATGGGAGCGATGCAAGAAAGCGTCCGGAAGGCTGGACTTGCCCCTGATTCTGCCAACCAAAGCAAGCAGAAGATGGAGCCCTGCCTTGGCGGCTGCGGGAAGCTGATCAACCCTCAAATGCCATGGGGCAGGTGGGGCACGGGTGGCGTTTGCGGAGCAATCTGCAATGAAGCCTACCGCAAGAAGCGAACCACGGAGCAGATGCTCTTGAGTTCCTGAAAGACACGGCGCACTGTTGGAGACACAGGCGCCGTTGCTATTTTATAGACCAGAAGAAACAACCGCTCTTTCGAGCGGTTGTTTCTTAGATATTCTAGAATGTTACTTCTTCGCCTCCTTGAAAGGAACCCGTTTGCGGAGGGTTGGGTCAAACTTCATGACCTCTATTTTGCGCTCGACAGTCTTCTTATTCTTGCGCGTCCAGATGA
>JAKAKH010000028.1 GCA_021824605.1 bacterium | reverse complement strand
TTCCCAGTAGCTAGGGTCAAAGAACTCTTCTATACGCTTTGCGCGAGCGATACCAATCGTTGGGCGAGGATGTTCCGCGGTCCAGTCGGTATGTGCCGTGAGCACGAGCACAATGTCTCCATTGATGCGTTCGGGGAAGAGTGTCGCGGCTTTCGCATTGAAGGGGGTAATAAGGTGCCGTTCGGTGAAATTGTCCGGAGAGTCGCCGATAGCAACGGCAACTTTAATATTGTCAGGTCCGAAAGGGTATCCGCCGAGAGCGGTATAGAAGCAGTACCAGCGCCCTTCAAAGAGCGTGACGCGGGGATCTTCGCACCCGAAAGCATCCCAGGCTTCAAGCGGAGCAATAACTTGTTCGCGGGAGTGAAAGTGAACGCCATCTTCAGAAAAAGCCTTGCCAATAGTCGAGATGCCCTCGGAAGGAGTTTGGAGAACGGTCGGATTGCCAAAAGCACGGTAGAAGAGGTGGACGCCGTCTTCTGTGTGTACAACGGAAGGATTGTAGGTGGCGATCGATTCCCATGGTCGCTCGCGCACCGGGGCAAGGATAGGGTTGTGAGATTCTCGGCGAATGACAAACATACGTATATATTAGCGTACTAAAGTTGGTTGCTCGTTCCTGACAAGTGCATCGACAAACGCATCGAGCGGTGCGGTCGCCACACAGGTCACTTTATCGGCGCCGCCATAGTAGACATAGATCGTGCCCTCACGAACGACCGCACCACAGGCGTAGAGGATGCCCGGCTTCCCGTCATTTTCATACGGCGCATCGGGAGAGAGGACAGGAAGATTGGCACGATAGAGGACTACTGTTGGATTATCGAGATCAAGCAGCATCGCACCCATTTTGTAACGACTGGGCTCCTTCGGGTCCATAGCGTGGTAGAACACGAGCCACCCGCGGTCGGTCTTCAGTGGGGGTGGTCCGGCACTGCGCATGCGGTAATGCCACGCGATTTGGTTATTGGGCGCGGCGAGTGGATCTGGACTCACGAGTCCCTTGGGTGCGACGAAAGTTTCAAGATCATCGGTGTATTCGATACGCACTCGGTTATCGGTCTCGCCGAAGAGACTGTGGAGGAGGGCAAATTTCCCGTGAATTTTTTCAGGGAAAAGCACCCAATTTTTATGTCGCTCGCCTTCTGGCGAGAGAATGAATGGCCCCTCCCATTTACCGAAATGTTTTGCAACGAAATCTTCCTTCGAAATAGAGATTGCGGCAACTCGAATATAGTCCCAGCCGTCGAACATATTAAAGGTGATGTACACCTGGTCGTCGATGAGTACCATGCGAGGATCTTCACAGCCACCCCAGCTACCACCCGAAGGGTACATAACGGGAGAGTAGCGACGGGTAAGCGGGTCTCGCCAGCTTCGTGCACGAGGGCTCCGGGCGACGAACGCAGGGTAGGCGGTCTGATTTTCGAAATGGAGACCATCCTCGCTTGAGGCAAACCCAAGTCGCGAGACGCCGTCAGAGCCGACAGCACGGTAGACCAGGTACGTTTCGTCATCAATAACGAGCGCAGCGGGGTTCATAACGGCTTCAGCAGTCCAAGGGCTTGCGCCAGGCTTCAGGATCGGATTTTGGGGCGGCCGTTTGAGGGTGGGGAAGGTAAAATGGAGAACCTCAATGACTTTTGTACGAAATGGTTTTGAGAACAGGGCCCCGATGAGGGCGCCGACAACAAATAATGAAAAAAGCAGCGCAAGTATCGTTACGAAAAAGTTAAAATCCATGATGCAAGGGGGCACCTTTACAATAGCACCGAAGACTTGTTTTACGTGCTGTGCTATACTCGGCGTATGTTGATAAATGTATGTATTGGGAAACTGCATCGGGCCACCGTGACCGACGCGGATTTGAACTATGTCGGTTCGGTCACCATCGACGAGGCGCTCACTGAGGCCGCAGGATTGGTGCCTGGGCAGATGGTGCAGATTACAAACGTGAGCAACGCCGTACTGTGGCGTACGTATATTGTGCGTGGTGAGCGTGGCAAGGGCGAGATTATTCTGAATGGCCCCCCAGCCAGGCTCTTCCAGAAAGGCGATAAAGTCATCATCCTTGGTGAGGCGTGGGTTGATGCGAAGGAGGCGGCTCAGATGAGTCCCACGGTCGTTTTTATGGACGACAAGAATCAAATTACTGAGGTCAAAAAAGGTTTGCGCCCTGCCTAAAGTAGGAGTACGCTTCTCGTGGAAGTCCTTTGTAAGAAGGGGGCTTTTCTTTTTTCAACACCTTACTGAAGGAGAAGGATCATGAGAAAGCCCTCATTGCAGGAGGTACTCGAACACCCGATTGTGCAGGCTCTGAACCCGCAGGGGAGGGAGTTTGTGTGGCGGAGACAACTCACGTCGCGACTGAATCCCTTTGCGGCAGACAGCAGTATGTCGGCACTCATCGCTTTCGGCGAGTTCCCGCATATCAAGTGCGTGCCCGCGCTCCAGATGCTCATGACGGATTTCCTGGAAGGCTGCTATGAAGACAAGCACACCATCGTGGTGGACTCGTCAGGGAATACGGCGCTCGCAGTAGCACGACTGGCACCAGCATTCGGTTTTTCCGATGTAGTGGTGGTGATGTCTGCCGATGTCCCGGCCGCCAAGAAAAATGTCTTTGCAGCACTCTCGACCCCGACCGTTGTCAGTGTGCCGAAGGGGCAGCGGGTGGCAGATGTGGCCAGGGAGCTTGGGAGGAAGCCAGGTCATTACCACCTGAATCAGTACGCGCACAAGGGCAACATGCAGGCTCACGAAATGTACACCGGACCGGCCATCGCGCAGGCACTCGACAATTCTGTCGGTATCGTCGCGATCGCGATGGGCTCGGGAGGTACGGCCGGCGGTGTCGGGCGATTCTTGCGCGAGCATTGTCCACAGGCGATAGTGATCGGTGTTCGACCGAAACTTGGTGAGCAAGTGCCGGGAGCACGAGACAAGCAGAAGATGGCCGACGTCGTTACCTTCCCATGGAACGATTCAGTCAATCACATCATCGAAGTGTCTCGCAAGGAGGCGTTCGTGGCGACGCGGGAGCTCTGGAAGGAGGTCGAACCGCAACCGGGTCCGACGTCAGGTCTCGCGTACGCGGGCCTGGTGAAGTATCTCGAGTATCTCGAGTCGGTTCCGCACCTGTCCGAACTTTCTCGCGGGAAGACCACCGCATTCCTCTGTCCGGACAGCTCGAGTCTCTACTCCGACGTGATCATTGCGGAGCTCGATACGGGACAGGGTCTCTAGTTCCTCGCTGCAGTTGAACTTCTTCAGTCCCCGACCACGGTCGGGGACTTTTCTTATGTACGAGGAGTAAACGCTGCGCGGAGGGCATTCAGTATGACCGCGACATCAATGCCTTCTTGAAGGATAGCTCCCTCGACCGGCACAATGAAACCGAATGCGGCAACAAGCATACCCAGTGCTGAGAGACCGATGCCGGCATACACACTCTGATTCGCAATGCGCACCGAACGTTTTGAAAGGTTGAAAAGCTCTGGGATGAGCATGACGTCATGGCCAAGAATGGCGACTCCAGCCGCTTCAATCGAAGCGCTGTTCTCGGTACCAGAGAAGACAATACCAATATCCGCTTTTGCGAGTGCGGGAGCATCATTCAATCCGTCGCCAATCATCGCGACGCGTTCACCGCGCTGCTTCGCTTCGCTCACCAGACGATATTTTTCCTCGGGTGTGCAGTCAGCACAGAGAGTGAGCGCAAGACCCTCAAATATTGCCTCAGCATGTTCCTTGCGGTCGCCGGTAAGAATCGCCACCGTGTAGCCGGCGCGCGTGAGGTCGAGAAGAAGTTTTTTCGCATTTTCTTTGAGTACGTCAGAGAAATGGAGAACAGCGGCATCGCTTCCATCTTCCTTGAGGAGGAGAGAAATGCCACCTTTTTTATGGTGCTGCTCAGGCGCTTGTTCTATAGAGATAGTATGACTGTGCACGTTCCCAGAGATTCCTTTCCCGAGGACTTCGACTACTTCTTGGGCGGGAGCAGGAGTGAATTGATGTTTTTTTGCGGCAGAGATTACTGCTCGGGCGAGAGGATGGATCGAATGGAACTCGAGTGCCGCGGCGAGTGAAAGAACCTGTGCCTCGTTTAGGTGGGTGTCGAGCAATGTCACTTCAGTGAGTTGGGGCTCCCCAAGAGTGAGAGTGCCGGTTTTATCGAAGAAGATTGTAGTAATCGAGGCAATCGATTCAAGAGCTGCAGGTGTTTTAACGATAATGTTGCGCCCGGCCGCGCGTGAGAGACCGCCAATGAATGCGACTGGGGCGGCGATGATGAGCGGACAGGGAGTCGCAATAACGAGGACTGCGAGCACTCGCGTGAGATCACCTGAGAGTAGGTAGGCACCACCCGAAATGAGGAACGTGAGAAGCGTGAAGGGGAGATTTGCTTTCGCAGAAAGGCGGACAAACGGCGCTTGGTCTCGATGTGCATTTTTCACCAAGTCGATAATTTTTGCATACGTTGAGGTGGCGAGTGTGCCGGAGACCACAATCTCAAATGCTTCACCGGCGTTTACGCTACCGCTTTTTATAACAGCACCTTCGTTTACGGTTTCAGGCAGCGGCTCGCCGGTTAGGTTCGCTAAGTTTAAGACTGCGAGCGGTGTGACAAGGAGGCCGTCGAGCGGTACGAGTTCGCCGCCACGCACAATAATGGTGGAACCGGGTTGTACGTCGGCGAGGGGTACTTCTCGGGTGCTCGCGTCGGACTGCTTTACCAGAGCGGTCTTCGGTATGCGTGCGAGAAGCGCAGAGAGGGAAGCTTCCGCACGTCGCCCAGCATACGTTTCGAGCGCTTCGCCACTTGCATACATAAGAGCAATGACGGTACCGGCCAGGTACTCCTGGGTGACCAGAGCCAAGACCATGGCAAGGAAAGCGATGTAGTCGAGCGACGTGTTCCCGCTGCGCAGCTCTTGTACCGCGACGTAGAGGAGTTGGACGATGCCGATGCTGATAGCGAGAAGATAGAGCGCCGAGAACTTACCTAAGAGCGCTCCTGTTAAGAGGAGAGTGATGATACCAGGGAGGAGGAGCGTCGTAGGTGGCAGAGAGCGCATGCGCCAAGGTTACAGGAACAGGAATGCAGCAAACACAATCGACAACAAGATACGGTAGATGCCGAAACTGGTGAACGAATGTTTGCGAACGTACGCAAGAAGCCAGCGGATACTTGGCATCGCGACGAGGAAGGAGACAACAAGACCGACGAGGAGAACGAGCCATTCGTGCGGAGTGAACGCAACACTGGTCTTGAGTAAACTGAGGCCAGTCGCCGCAAGCATCGTCGGGACAGCAAGGAGGAAGGAGAATTCTACGATTGTCGATCGCGCGATACCAAGGGTAAGGCCGCCGACGATGGTTGCACCACTGCGCGAGACTCCTGGGATAATCGCAATGGCTTGGAAGAAGCCGATGGCGATCGCTTGGCGGTAGGTGATCGGCGCATCAACAACTGCCATATCCTCGCGCTTGCCGTACCACTTTTCGAAAAGGATAAAGATAACGCCGCCGATAAAAAGGGAAGCGAGCACGATGAGTTCGTTCCCCAGGAGGTAGGTCTTGAGGATGTGATAGAGCGCGAGGCCGATAATCCCGGTCGGAATGAATGCCACGGCCAGTTTCTTCAAAAGTTCGAAATGAAAGAAAGATTTCCAGTACAGGACGACAACCGCAAGGATGGCCCCGAGCTGGATAGCGATCTCAAAAGTCTTGGTGAAGTCGTTTTGGACGATACCGAGTAATGAGGAGGCTAAAATGAGGTGGCCAGTCGATGAAATAGGTAAAAATTCGGTCGCGCCCTCGACAATGCCGAGGATAATACTCTGTAAGATAGTCATGTCGCTATCATAGCATAGGGCTATTCCACATATTGACAATATATTGTCAATATGCTACTATTCCAATTAACGAGGTAGTTAATGGCTATCTTGGTAACTTACATTCAATGTCCATCTTAGGAGCCCTTATGGGCTTTTCCCTTTTTCTCAGTCCGACGGCACTTTCTTTCGGTAGCTTCAGTGCTCCGAAGAGTGTCGCGCCTGTTGCGTCTGTCGCGCCCAGCTATACGGTCGCTCTTACTGCGTACAATGCGGTACCGGAGCAGACCGATAGCAATCCGCTTGAGACAGCCTCCGGGGCGTATTCGAATCCAGAAATTATCATGGCCCGCTCAGTCGATCTTGCGGATGCGCTACCGTTTGGCACCATCGTGGAGCTCGACGGCTCGCACATCACTTCCGGCGACGCTTGTGGGTATGATCTTGTCGCGCCACACCTCGGCTATCGCGTTATTGAAGACTCAATGAATGCGAAATTCATGAAGCGTGTTGACGTGCTCCTCGATACAAACCTGACGTATACCAGTCCGAACGGTCGCGTGCGAGGTGCTGCGGACGTGCTCGGTATCTGCCAGGGTGTAACTATCCGAGTCGTCGGGTTCGTAGATATCAATCATCTCCCGAAGACACAGGCCGAGCTTGCACAGCTTGTTGCAAAAGGAAGTGCACTCGCACTCAAATAATCGTTCACCTCGATAGTCACAAGAACCGCCACTTCGTGGCGGTTCTTGTTTTGCATACGGTATGCTGAAGGTATGGATCGCCTTACTCGTGCCGCGTCAGGGTTGACGAAAGAGGAGTACGATCAGCTCGAACAGCTCTCGACGCCGGCGAAGATTCAAGATTTTCTCGATGCGCTCCCGATGAACTTTGAGAGCGACGGGGATACGCATCGTTCTCCGCGGGCCGTGTTACGAGCGCAGAAAGCGCACTGTATCGAAGGGGCGATGCTCGCGGCGACAGCCTTATGGATTCATGGCGAACCGCCAGTCATTATGAATCTCTCGGCACGCCTTGGGCGAGGTGACGTGGATCACGTTATCGCACTCTATACTCGCGGTGGCTACTATGGGGCGATTAGTAAAACAAATCATGCGGTCCTGCGGTTCCGTGATCCAATCTATCGCACTCTTCGCGAACTGGCGCTCTCCTATTTCAATGAATGGTTTCTCCTTTCGTCAGGCGAGAAAACGTTGGAGTGCTACAGTCAGCAGCTTGATCTGCAGAAGAAGTTTGGTACCGCTTGGATCACCCAAGAGCACGATCTCTGGGAGGTCGCTGAGGCACTCAGCGTCTTGCCGCACTACCAGCTTGTCCCGAAAGGGAATTGGCGCTATGTCCGCAAGGCGGACGCGATGGAGCGGAAGGCAGGCGGATTCCGAGAGTGGTCACGCACTGGCCGCCTCGCTTAGGCAGCTTTTCGAATAATAAAGAAGGGTGTCATCTCGCTATCTTGGCCAGCAGGATTGTCGTGCAGAAGTTCACGAATAAATTTCTCAGAGATAGCCGAGGTTGATTTCCCGAGTGAGAAAGCGCCACGGTAGTTCGCATCAACAATGACTGTTTCAACGCCGAACGTCTTGCGCAGCTCTTGTGCGACTTTGTCGGGGTGAAGTGGCGCACGTTTCGCATACTCTGTGTACGGTGCGAGAGTGAAGGACATCGGACAGTCGATCGACTTTGCTCGCTTCCCGACAAGATAGTAGAACGCGCCCTTGATACCGAGCGGACGAGTCACCGCAGCAACTGCCGCGGCGAAGAGGACCCGAGGGACACCAGCTTCCTCGATGAGCAGCTGCATCGCCGGGGCGGTGCCATGGCCGAAGCCGCGGAATTGCGGCGTACCGACGTGGTTGCGTACCTTGCTCGAGAGCAGGCGTGCGAGCCAGGAAGTCTTGATATCTTTAATCGGGAGCATACGATTCTGCGTGATGCAGACAATCTTCTCGCTCACGAAGAGCATATCGCCCGGTGTGAGGTGCGGTGCGGCATACTCTCGTAGGAGCGCGACGAGATCGTCGCCTGCCTCGATGAGTCGGGTCTTAATCGGTAAGCGCACGTACGAAACATTGTCGACAACGGCCTCGAGGCGCTTGCCGGCATTTGGTAGAAGTTCTTGTGACATGCTATACAGTATAGCGTCATGGAAACAAAAAAGAAAAAACCGGTATGCCCGGAAGGACTGCAGGTGAAGCGATCGAGTGCCGGACTCGGACTCTTCGCAACACGAGCATTTAAAAAAGGGGAGCGCATCATCGAATATTTCGGACGGGAGATTTCAAAAGAAGAAGAGTACACGAGCCGCAGCAAATATCTCTTCGAGGTGAATAGCAAAAAGACGATTGACGGCACCACGCGAGAAAACTTCGCGCGCTATATCAATCATTCACATAAACCCAACTGCGAACCGAACATTGTGAAAGGACGCATATGGATCGACGCCCTCAAGAGTATTAAACCGGGCGAGGAACTCACGTATGACTATGGCGAGGAGTATGTGAACGAACACATTAAGCCCTTCGGCTGCCGCTGCGCCTCTTGTGTCGCGAAACGCGCTTAGTGCGCCGGGAAAGTTCGCTTGAAGAGTTCGAGTGAGGTGGGCGCGTTCAGGGCGCTGAGTGCGTAGAGATTGTCGGCAGACTGTACGTTGCCGCGCATCACGTAATCACCACGAGCGACGACGTAACCAGCCTGCTTCAAGAGAGCTGTGGTCGTGGCATTGTATTGTCCGAAAGGATAGGCAAATTCACGTACGGTGATACCCAGTCTCTTTTCGAGAATCTGCTTGCTTCCATCAATTTCGTTCCAGAGAATGGCAGGGTTCGTAATCTTCGTAAGGAATGGGTGTGAGAGTGTGTGGCTGCCAATCGTCATACCTGCCGCAAGAAGTTTCTGGAGATCTTCCCACGTGAGGAATCCGTGGTGGCCGATAGGATTCGTAAAGATGAAGAAAGTCGCCGTGTAGTGGTACTTCTCAAGAATGGGGAAGGCGTAAGTGAATTGGTCACTCCAGCCGTCGTCGAAGGTGAGAACGATGGGGTTCGAAGGGAGAGGTGCGTTCTTGAGCAGATGGTCCTCAAAGAGGCGGAACGGAATGACATGGTAGCCAGCCTCGGCAAGGTACTGCATCTGCGCATCAAATACCTCGGGAGTCTGGGCGAGAGCGCGGACAGCACGGCTATCGGTAGGGAAAGCAGGACGGACGATGTGGTACACCAGAATCGGTATCTTCATCGGGGAAGACGTCGCGGTTATACCACTCAGCGGAGTCGAAGACGCGGGGCTCGGCACTTCTGCGAAGGATGCTTCGTTATTTCTGAAAGAGACGTCCTCTTCGCCGGACGCTCGTAGGGAGAAAAATATACCGCCAACGACCGTGACGATACCGAGGATACTAAATAGTACTTTTATATGACGAGATGACATGAATATCTGAAGTATACCGAATGTGCAGTTTCTATGCACGTCGCCGCGCGGGAACTATTGCTAAAATGAGTTAAATATGCTATTATGGCTAGGCCGATTAAGGGGTGGCTCATCGCCACTTTTTTGCTTGGCAATGGCATAGATCTTTCACTAAAGAGGTATTGAGCTTGGAACACGAAAAGAAAAACGCTGAACAACAAAAGGACATGCAGTCCGCAGCGCAGGCTGCATCGGGAGACGGAAAACAGCTCCCGATCGAAGCCAGAATCGCAGAGATTCTTGCAACGACACGGAAATCTCTCGGTCTCGACTGAGGTCGTGTACTGAGGAGAGAAAGGCGACCAGTGGTCGCCTTTTTGATTTGGAAATAGCTCCTCTGGGGGTATCCATTGCGACATATTATTTTTCAGCTAGAATGCGAGAGTACCGTCCTAGGGGGCGGTTCATTCCGCGGTAGCTCAGTGGTAGAGCGGCTCGCTGTTAACGAGTTGGTCGTAGGTTCGAATCCTACCCGCGGAGCATCAAGAAACGGTCAGTAATATTCCAGTCAAAAAGATTGCAAGAAATAACGTCGCAGCGGTCAGTTCTGCGACAAAAAATGAGCGACGCACGAGCCTTACGATCGCAAAGTTTGCAGTACTGTGAATAGGAGCGGTTAGTAGGACAAGCCATGGACTGAACGCAAGCAAGAGCGTGAAGCCTATGTGCCCTGCGGTCGCGCTGACGCGCTCCAGGACTCCCCATAGTGGCGCCCCAGGTTCCATTGAGCGCTCCATGCCCTGAGCCTGCATCAGAGCTCGAGCACGTAGCGCCTTATCATCGGTGCGTTGGGAGAGCGAACGCAGAGCAAAACTCTGTATAAGGCTGTAAAACACCTCGACTGTCGCCCACCCGAGACCAAGAGCGAATGCGTTCTCTGGGGCACCGAGCAGGAAAAGGACCATAAGCACCCGCACGCCTTCTTCGGAAGGCCCGGAAAGTAATATCGTAAGGACGGTGCGCCGGTTTTCTTCAACGCCGATTTTTGGGAAAAGAAGAATGAACGGCATACGAAGTACGAGCGCGGCGAGCCAGCCTATAATGCCGAGCGTGAAAGGTTGCCACGCGAAAGGAAGCCCCAGTTGGACTCCGAGTAACCAAAACAGCAGCGGGACAGCGAGAGTCAGAGGAGCAGCAACGAAAAGATTTCTTGTATATCGGTCAAACATGTTCAGAATGCACCAAGTATATCAGAAGCTCTTTTTTAACTTGTGTCCAGTGTATAGTTTCAAACCTTGATAGCAAGGTTCGACCTTGCCGAAGGATAATTTCTGTATCATGTGGTTTTTAGGGCAATTGGGAGTAGTATTGTCGTTATGAAACTTCAGGAAACGCACAGAAAGGACGGCCTACGGATCATTACTGTGTCGCTCCCCAATCAGCGGAAGGTTTATGTAGAGCTCTCTTCGCGTGTTGGTTCTGCGTATGATCCCGAGGACAAGCGAGGACTATTTCACTTCTTCGAGCATATGGCTTTCAAGGGGACGAAGCGTCGGAGTCTGCAGGATATTCAGTCGTTCACACAGAGAAATTTATTAGAAATCAACGCCGTCACCAGCCCGCTGGTGACGAGTTACTACGGTGTTGCAGTGTATACGAAAATGAAAGAAGCGTGCGATTTTCTCTGTGACATTTACTGTAACTCGACGTTTCCAAAAAAGGAGCTGGAAAAGGAACGCCGCCCCATTCACCTTGAGATCGCACGCAACGAGGACGATGATAGCTTTGTTGCTGGCGAGACACTCAGACAGAATTTGTGGAAGAAAAATCCGATACGCATCTCGGGTGGAGGTACTCTCGAAGGAGTGAATGCGGTGCAACGAGAGGATATCGTCCGGGAACGAGACCGTTGGCACATCCCTGCGTCTACGGTCGCGATAGCGATAGGGAAGGTCAATCATCAAGCTTTTGTGCGTGAAATAAACAAACATATTCCTCTAAATACCAAGCCGGTGGCATGGTCGACATGGGATGATGAACACAAAGAACTGCCAGAAAAACAAAGAATTGTGGTCAAAAAGCCGGGACGGAAAAAGGCGATTGTGATACTTGGATTCAAGGTTCCCTACCACGTATCGGAAAAAACAAAGGCCTGTCTTTCTATTTTGTCGCAGTTGTTGTCTTCGGGTTCTGGATCGCGTATGTACAAAGAAATCCGCGAGAAGCGCGGGCTTGCATATGCGGTTGGTGGAGGATTCCCGTCTGAGGCGGGTTTGTGTAGATATTTCTATGCATATGTTGAAACTTCTTTGGAGCATGTTGCCGAAGTCGAACGACTGCTTAGAAAGTCGATGAGCGAACCTCTCAAGAATAAGCTCGATTTTGAAGAAGTGCACGAGCGAATGTTGGATCGGGTGACCATCGGGTTCGACAATAGTTTCAGTTTGTATGCCGATATGATTTGGGAGAAAATCGCAGATAGCCATCCTGTAAAAAGCGTTCCTCAATTCTTCTCTATTGCCAGCCGAATTTTAAAAACGATATCTCTGAAGGACGTGGAGGCTACTCGCAAAGAATTCTTTCATCCGGATCGGTTTGTAACGGTCATCGTTGAGCCCAGTTAACGTGG
>JAKAKH010000002.1 GCA_021824605.1 bacterium | reverse complement strand
AACCTCCACGTCTTGCGACATATGCACCTCAAGCATACGTGTTTACCAATTACACCACCTGGGCAGGTGCGAGTACTATACCACTTCTGCTGCTTTTTCTTCTACTGCCTCCTCTGCTGGAGTAGCCTTGACTACTGCCTCTGACGCAGCCTCGACAGTAGTCTCCGCACTCTCAACTGGAGTCTCTGCCTCACCCTCAACCACCGCATCAGTCTCCTCAGGAGCAATCGTTTCATCGCTCTTGAGGTGCAGCATGCGTGCATTACGGAGCTGGCGACGCACGGCCTTCGCCGCAATCTCACGAATGAAGTAGAGCTTCGAGCGGCGGACTTTTGAACGCTTCACGATCTCAATCGAGTCGATGGAGGGAGTGTAGAGCGGGAAGGTCTTCTCGACGCCGACTCCCGAAATGACCGCGCGGACGGTAAACATCGCACCGCTCTCCGTACCATGCTTTGCCGAGAGAACCAATCCCTCAAACACCTGCTTGCGCACGTTCTTGGTAGTCTTCTCCTTCTTATCAGTACCGCGGCCCTTCTTAAGCTCCACAATGTTCTGTACGACACGCACGGTATCACCAGCACGAATACCGAGTTTCGCGCGCCCGAGAGCGTTGACCGGAGTTATAACCTTCATATGAGGCAGACTGTAGCATGCACGCTACGAGAGAGCAAATGTTTCGCGCGCCTCAGGGAAATGAGCGAGCGCCGGGGCGAGATCTGGAGGAATAGGCGCAATAATCTCCTTCCGTCCTCCCGAAGGAAGCGGGAGATCGATCTTTAAAGCATGCAAGCCGAGGCGTGAAATGCCTAACGCCAACTTCTGTTTCGGCGCATAGAGCGTATCGCCGATTATAGGATGGTGAATTGCCTTCAGGTGTACCCGGATCTGGTGGGTACGACCGGTTTCTGGACTTACTTTCATAAGGGCATACTCCTGCCTATCGGCAGACAGACCTCTGACTTCTCCGAGCACTTCATACCGCGTGAGCGCCTCGCGCATACGCCCTTTCGCTTTCGGCTGCGCACTGCGGAGTCGAAAATCTTTTCGTGAGCGTCCAATGTCGAAGTCGATGACGCCCTGTTTCTCCTTCGGGGCTCCATAGGTGAAAGCGAGATACGTTTTCTGCACATCCCGATCATGAAAAGCTTTCCGTAAGAACGTGTATGCCTCCGGATTCTTCGCAAACACAAGTACCCCCGACGTGTCGCGGTCGAGTCGATGCACATACCCCACTCTCCGTTCAGGCAGCGCACCTTCTGTCGGCACGTGCAGCACAAACTCCGCTGTCTCTGGATACGTCTCGGTAAACCAGTCCTCAGCAGTCTCTTCCTCCGTGCGCCCATCTGCGTGCGTAATGAGTCCTGCTGGTTTTGCAACCGCAACAACATCCGCATCTTCGTAGAGGATAGGGAGATTCATTTCCCGTGACGACGCTCACGCGCGGCGTACTCAGCAAGAATAGAGTTGAATTCTTCTTTACTGAAATCGGGCCAGAGCGTATCGGTAAAAAAAAGTTCGCTGTAGATCGACTGCCATGGGAGGAATCCCGAGAGGCGTTGTTCTCCGCTCGTACGAATAATGAGATCGGGGTCTGGCATACCCTTCGTTTGTAGATGATTGGCCACAACCGTTTCAGTGATATCCTCAGGACGCAGCTGCTCCGCAACAATCGTGCGTATAGCTGCGAGCAACTCCTGCCGACCACCGTAATTCAACGCGAAGTAGAGATGTGGTCCTGGATTATGCGCCGTCTTCTCTTCCGATTCTTGTAAGATTTTCTGGAAATCTGGCGAGAAGCGCGAGAGATCACCGACATAGTGCAAAACGCCACCTTCGGTAATAAAATATTCGAGTTCTTTTTTTATGAATTGTCCGATCATCGAGAGAAGGTACGACACCTCTTCTTCTGAGCGATTCCAATTCTCTGTTGAGAAGGTGTAGAGGATCAGATGCTGCACTCCGGCCTCTTTCGCGGCGCGCGCAATGTCCTTCAGTGTTTCGCTTCCGACCCGATGACCCTCGACCGCTGGCAATCCACGCGCTTTCGCCCAGCGACGATTGCCGTCCATGATGATGCCTACGCATACGGGAATACGGGCATCAGCTCCCGCTTCAATGCGTTCGTTCATAGCCATAACAACCACTGTTCTCTATTCATAGTTTCAGGTGCACCCTGAGGGACTCGAACCCCCGACCTTTTCAGTGTAAATGAATTGCTCTACCAACTGAGCTAAGGGTGCGCTTTGGTATCATACAACACCTTGTGGGCATGGGGAGACTCGAACTCCCAACTCTTACGAGATACGCTTCTGAGACGTACGCGTATACCAATTCCGCCACATGCCCGTGCCCCCAGCAGGAATCGAACCTACATTAACGGCTTAGAAGTCCGCTGTTCTATCCATTGAACTATGGAGGCGACTCACTCCCCTAGAGTATCGTATCTCTTCATTATTGCGAAGGATCGGCATACTGATAGACGCCGCCGGTGTATTTCGCCTCTTCAGCGGCACGCGAATCGAAAATGGTGCGAATAGTCTCCAGTGATGTCTGATTGAAGACGGTCGTCGTGGTTGTCACAGGAGTTCCGATCGTGCCGCCGTTTGCAACAGTGTCGAATGCCCATGCATTCCACACAATAATGCCAGCGAGAGCGATGATCGACACGAGAAACATCACAATCCAGTCTCGTTCTGGATCAAGCGGCGCGAGTGCACGAAAACGTTTGAAGAAAGAGGTGGTGAGAGTAGTCATAGTTAGGAAGCTGGGGGTGCCACTGGCGCTGGCGTCGAGCCGACGGTAATAGTGAGACTTGCGTCCCATCCTTTCTGTGGGTCTTGCGCAACCGAAAGTGTCGCGATCGAGAGTGCGTACGGCGCGTATTCAATGGTGCCGATTGTACGCATCACTGCATCGAACGATCCCTTGATGGAAAGCGCGAGCACCAGCGTCGACTGTGCAGTCGTACCACCTTTTGAAACGGAGAGTACCTTGAGCGTCGCTCCTTGTGCCGCTCCCGCTTGCTGCAGGACGTTGATGAACGACACAATAGTATCTTCTGACACGAAATAATTCTGCACCCTCGCCTCGTCATCGGTAATCTCAGCGAGCGCAGCGCGAGCCGCAGCGACTCGACTCGACTGCTGTTGCAACACGGCAATCTGTCCTTGAAGGACGGCGGCTTCGTTACTCTTCTGCGAAAGAATCGTATACCACCATGCATACCCGCCACTCACCAGCAGGCCGATAAGAAGTGCAAACACGAGATGGAGCAGCGGGGATCTCATGGTGTCAGGGTTATGGTGAGTGAGAACGAAATATTTGCGTCTTTGGCATACGCTGATACCGGCAGTTCGACCGACTGCGCAAATGGTGCACTCTGCAGTGCCAACTGATAATTCCGCAGCGTATCGCGGGTGGTGGCCGTACCTGCGAGCAGCAGGGTACTAGGAGTCTTCCCTACTGCCGGAGTATAGGTAAAACCGGAGAGCGTGATACCTGGCCGAGACACCCCAAGCACCGAGCGGACAATACTACTTGCCGATGACTTGTTCGAAAACGAAAGAAGGATGGCCGCATCATTTGAAAGTGCCGCAAGGCGTGAAGAAAGAGAGAGCCCATCTGAGGAGGCAAGCGTCTCTTTCATCGTGGTAAGACGAGCTTCTTTCCCGAGCACATCCCCTGTGAGGTACACGTACGTCGGCACAAGCAGTATGCCCGCCGCCAGTACGAGTACCGTGAAAAGAGCGACGAGCACCACCCCCACCCGCAAATGATAGTCGCGCACGATCTTATTCTTGCGTGCTACCGGAAGTAAATTGGTTAGTTCGTTACGAAGCATAGAAAGAAACGCTATCGCGTAGTGCAAGACCGATCGAAGTCGCGTAGGCAAGCGACTCCGTGTAGTCGAGCGAAGGAACCCAGGTATCTCGAGATGCGAGATTCGTAAACACATCTCCCGTTGTTACCGGAATCTGCAACGAACTTTCGAGATATTCAGGGAGGCCGCGCACCGAGGCATTCCCCCCAACGACAATCGCATGCGATACCGGTTTCCGCTCCCCTCCCTGTGCGGCACGTTCTTGCCAATAGGTAAGGTGTCGCGCAATTTCATCACGAATAGCCGATACGGTGGAGAGCATCGAGGCGAGATATTCTTCGTTTCCGGGAGCAGAGATGATGCCCCGATCCGCCTTCACTCTTCGCGCCTCTTCTTCAGTCACCCCAAAATATTTTTGCACTGCGAGCGTGAGTGCGTGCCCACCGATATTGATCGTGGCGGAGAAGCGCGGAATCCGTGCCGTAATGATAGATAGTTTTGTTGTTGTTTTCCCTATATCGATAATGAGTACAGTCGAGTCATCATTTCGAGGAAGAAGCGCGCGCGAAGAAGCGAATGTCTCCCCTTCGAGACTTCGTATACCAATTCCTGCCTCATCGAATAGCGAGAGCGTGCTATCGATAATGCGTCGTGCAAACCCAATGCCCGCCACCAGTGTTTCGTCCCGATCCGTTTGTTCAAACGGGATAAAATCAAACACTGTTTCTGCGGGCGGAAGCGGCACGAACTCATCAAGTCGCTGTTCGATACCAATGCGCCACTCCTCCTTACTTCTCCCCGCAACCGATGTCTGGAATAGGTATGATTTCGACTCTGAGAGTGCCACATGTGCGGAAGAGATGCCTGTTGCCTCGGCAGCGTGTGTCAGTGTTGTCACGATAGCTCCGCGATCGACAATTTCTCCATCGATAAACGCTCCTGCAGGAAGTTTCTCTTCCACGTAGCTCGCCAGAGTCAGTCCGTGTATACCTTCTGCGAGGCGGACTGCCTTCACGCCACTCGTCGAGAGATCGATACCCGCGAACGGGAGCGCCATATACTTGGGCGGCGTAAAGATTGCGCGAAGACGTTCACTGAAGACGAGAGCCATGCTTCTAGTATAATCGATTTTCTTTTTATTCTGCGTCCCCAACACTGATTAGTGTGCACTGGTACCCGGCGGAACGTCTCTATCGGGTGTGAGAAATGCAAACGTCTCATCATTCCCTACTGCAAAAAGCATACCGTTACTCTCGAGACCTCGTATCATGCGCGGCGCAAGATTCGTCACAAACGCAAGCTGACGACCCAGAAGCTCTGCAGGATCGTGTACGTAGGCATTGATACCCGAAATAATCTGTCGTGGTCCCGACTCTTCGGAGAAATCAACCGTGAGTCGCAGCAGTTTATCGGTATCGGGCACTCGTTCAGCAGTCCGCACCGTGCCGACCTTCACTTCTATGCGACTAAATTCTTCGATACTGATCTGTGGCTTATTCATGCGCGATACGTGAGAGATAACTAGTAAGAATTAATGCTGCGGCAGAGTCATCGACAGCGCTTCGCTGTTTTGCACGACGACTTTTCATTTCCTTCTCAGGAGGTCGCCGGGCTTCGACGCTCGTAAACACCTCTGATTCATAAAACACGGGAGTACCCGAACGCTCGCCGAGCTGCTCGCCGAGCGCTCTCGCCTCGTGCGCAATAGTATTCGCAGTACCCGCAAGCGTGCGCGAGTCTCCGAGAACAACCGCCCCCACGTTCTCTCGAGCGATAAGTGCGCAGAGTTCATCGATGAGCCGCGGCGTATTAGGCACAATGGCATACGGAAATCCCATCATCCCTAATTCGTCTGAAAGCGCGAGACCGATTTTTTTACTTCCATAATCAATACCGAGGTATCGCATACCGTTAGTGTAGGACATAACTCTCTCGTATGCACGACGACGCCACCTATTCTGCATCGGCAAACACAGGACTTCCCCTCCGCCGTCTCCTGCGGTAAGCTCAGCAGTATCCGAGTGTGCAAAAAGAAGGAGGGGTCGCATAGTGGTCTAGTGCAGTGGTCTTGAAAACCACCGTACCGCAAGGTACCGCGAGTTCGAATCTCGCCCCCTCCGCCGTGGTGCTATACTTTTAGTATGGCTAACAAGATCATTGCTGAATGGCAAGGTCGTGAATACGACCACAATCCAAAGAGTACTGATTGGTATTGGGTGCTCGGCATCTTCACTGTTGCAAGCGCTATCGTTTCAATTCTCTTTAGTAATTTTCTTCTCGCGTTCCTGATTATTGTTGCGGCTATCACTATTGCCCTGCACGCAACAAAAGAGCCGCCGCTCCATACCTTCCGACTTGTCGAAACTGGCATTATGATCGGCGACGACCTCCACCCCTTTGCGCGAATGACGTCATTTTCCGTTCTCGAAGATATCGAGGGAGAATTCCCCCCTTTTCTCTCCATCAAAACTGAGTCGTGGCACTCGCCGCACCTCACGATCCCTCTTGGGGGCGTCGATGCTGATATGGTGTATGCGTACCTCCTGCAGCACGTAGATGAAGGTGAACACCACCATACTCTCACCGACCTGGTGGCGGCGTGGCTCGGATTCTGATATACATTCAGTGTGGACGTAGCATAATCCCACACCCTGCTCTCGTCGTTCAACGGATAGGACACCGGCTTGCGGAGCCGGCAATAGAGGTTCGATTCCTCTCGAGAGCACCAACCACCCCACTCACTTGAGTAGTGCACTGATGCACACCCGCAACTCCTGCATACCAATTGGCTTTACAAGAATATCTGAGAATCCTACCTCGTATGCCCTCTTCCGGTGTTCATCTGAGTCGTAACCAGTGAGTGCAATAATGGGGGCCGTCACCTGCAGCACCTGACGAAGCTCTTCGGCGAACTGATATCCATCAGTATCTGGCATACCAATATCAAGCACGATGATATCGGTCTGCTTCTTCGCGAGATGTGCTCGCGCCTGTTCTGCTGAGTACGCGCTTTCAACATTCCACCCAAGAGCCCTGAGGAGTTCTCGCAGAGCATTTGCCGCATCAATACTGTCATCTATGACAAGAATCGTCGGCTTCTCACGGGAGTTGGCAGCTGCCGTTGCCATACTAGTAGTATAGCGTCCGTGTCAAGGATTTCTTCATGTTGCCTTCACAGAGCGGGGTATACTCTCCTTGCAGAGTATGGATATTCAAGATGGCGTCCCTGACCCCTTTAATGATCCGGTACGAGGACACCTCCTCACTCGGGCGGTCGTCGACACGATTCGTGACCCCCTCATCATTCTCCACGAGCAGCTGCGCATTGTCGCCGCGAGTCATTCCTTTTATAAAAAATTCGAAGTGACCCGAGAGCACACCCTTGGGAGACTTTTCTACGAAATTCAGGACCACCAGTGGGATATCCCCACCCTACGCACACTCCTCGAACAGGTGATTCCAGAAAAGCAGGTGGTTACCGAGTATGAGGTCGAGCACGTCTTCCCTTCCCTTGGATTTCGCGTTATGAGCATCAGTGCCCGCGTCTTGCACTACGACGATGCCGCCAAAAAGATGCTGCTCTCTATTCGTGATATTACTGACCAGCGTGCTGTTGAGCTTGAGCGCGAGCGACTCCTTGCGCAAAAAGACGTGCTGTTGCGGGAAATTCGGCATCGTGTGGCAAATAGCCTGCAGCTCATCGCCAACATTCTCCTCCTGAAAGCAGAGACCATCTCTTCAAAAGAGAGTCGCGCCCATCTAGAAGACGCCCATCAGCGCATTCTCTCCATTGCCATGATCCAGAAGCAATTGAACCCCACTATTGGCGAGGATATTAACGTCGCACGCTATCTCGAAGATCTTTGTCGCAGTCTTTCGCAATCAATGATCGATGGTCGCAAACCCATCACGATACAGATACGCGTCTCTGCAGAGAGTCCCGTTTCCTCAGAAACAGCTATCAATTTTGGCCTCCTTACTACTGAGTTGGTTATCAATGCTATCAAGCATGCTTTCCCGGGAGACCGAAGCGGGTCTATTGCCGTTACTTATACGGCCTTGCCGGACGGTTCTGCATGGGTCCTGCAGGTACGCGACAACGGCATTGGCTTAGGAGAAAAGACGTATACCGGTCTTGGCACCAATATTATTGAAGCACTTGCAAGTCAGCTGCAGGCAATCATACATACTGAAAGTTCACCGCAAGGAACAACCATTTCTATCGTGCATGCCGCTCACTGACGCGTAAAATCGACAGTTATTTCTCCCGCATCGGCAGGATGTTTCTCTTCTTTCTGTTCGTGAATCGTACTGCCACATGGAAGCGAGATAATAACTTTTGTTCCCTTCTCCGGCACGCTCCGTATGGAAATTTTTCCATGGTGGAGCTTCACGAGTTCGCTCACAATAGCGAGCCCCAGACCTGATCCGCCAAACGCTCGATTCCGAGAATAATCGGCGCGATAGAAAGGCTCGAAGATACTCTCGAGATCTTTCTGTCGAATGCCGACGCCGGTATCTTCGACTATGAAAATGATGGAGCCGCGATAATCCGGCGCAAGGGAAATCTCTACACTGCCCGAAGGCGGGGTGTACGAAATCGCATTTTTAATAATATTTCCAAAAATCTGATTCAGTGCAGATGCATTACCAAAAATCACATTGTAATCTGATTTCTTGAGCGTCAGAGTAAGGTGTTTATGTTCCGCAAACGGTGTAAGCGTTTTCACGGCATGGTCGAGTACTTTCGCAGCATCAACATCCTCAAAAGGTATTTTCTCTGGGCGGAGAAACGAGCTCATCGAGAGCAGATTATTGATGGTCTGCGAAATACGATCGAGCTCCTCCACATTTGAGCGGAGTGTTTTTCTCACCTTCCCATCGAGCGCAGGGTCGAGAAGAGCGACTTCTGTGTTGGTTTTAATAATCGAGAGTGGCGTACGGAGTTCGTGCGCAATATTACCAACAAACTGTTTCTGGGCGACCAGCGCTGTGCGCGTCGGCGCGAGCGTCAGTCTCGCAACGACATACCCAAACACCGCCGTCGCCGCCATAATTGCCGCCCCGACAGCAAGCACGTCTTCGCCGTCGGTATACGAAAACGAGATGGCGGCTGCAATGAAGATAAAGACGACAAGAACAAAGCCTGTCTGTAGCAAAATGATGTTTGTTTCTGTCCGAAAGAAAAGATTGAGGCGGTACTTACGCGCGAAGGCGATACCCGATGCCGCGAACCGTTTCCAGTACGCTTGGATAGGACCCTCGATCGAGCTTTTGTCTGAGATTTTTGACATGGACATCAACAACATTACTGAATGATTCATAATTAAAATCCCAAAGGTGAGTTATGAGGTCCTCACGATTCACCACTTGGTTCGGATGCCGGAGGAAATATTCCAGCAACCCGAATTCCTTCAGCGTGAGAGTGAGCGGGACACCATCACGAGATGCCGTGCGTTCTGACGGATTCAGTTCAATATCAAATGCTTGCAGAATAGTGGGCACTGATTCGGGTGGACGGCGAAGAAGTGCGTGTACGCGAGCAGTGAGTTCGTCGAATGAGAACGGCTTCTCAAGGTAATCATCCGCCCCAATGAGAAGCATTTCGACCTTATCCTCTGTCTCCGCTTTGGCGGTCAGTACCAGTATCGGCACCATAATTTGTTCTTCACGCATCTGCCGACAAATATCATAGCCGCTCATTGAGGGCAGCATCAGATCGAGAATGATCAGGTCATAGTCATTTCGATACATCGATATGCGTGTAAATGCTTTCGCCCCGTCTCCGATAATGTCTACCGCATACCCCTTCCTAGAGAGGCCCTCAGCCAGGCTTTCCGCCAGTTTTTCTTCATCCTCAACGACAAGTATTCGCATACGACTACACACCTAGTATGGTACCACTTCTAGTAAAAGTGCCTGTTTCCATAGAGACCAGGGTACTCGATACCTCATGAACAAATGATGAAGTTTATGAAGAGAGTCTTGCCAAGTATAGTTTCACTTTTTCTTCACCGTCCTTCCCCTACAATGCCGGGCAGAGCGAGGAAGTGGTCCCGCTGGAGCTCTTTCGTTATCCGTCCTCATACAACGAGCCATGGCTATTCGTCTGAACGCATAACTGGCCAGAGAGACCGCACACAATGCTACGGTCTCTCTGGCCATATCTATGGGCGACTTTTCTTGTCTCTATTTCTATACAATACAAACAGGTCGGTGCTAAGTATAAAGAATATGCAATTTCAGGTACCATACAGACACCGCTCTCGTATGTAGGCATACTTGAGCTCATTCGGAGAATCTGCCTACACGAGGACGTGCAGTCACATTTCCTCATTTCGCTCTCGTCGTTCAACGGATAGGATAGCCCCCTCCGAAGGGGCCGATGACGGTTCGATTCCGTCCGAGAGCACCAAAACAAAAAGCGCCCACAGAGTGGGCGCTTTTTGTTGCTTATGCTTTTGCTTTCTTTATGGCAAGGGCAAGACGAGATTTCTTGCGAGCTGCCGTATTTGCCTTGATAACACCACGCTTTTTTGCCTTATCGATCGTTGCGTATGCGGCTGGGAGTAGCTTTTCTGCTGCAGCAACATCCTTCGCGGCAAGCGCTTTGGTAAGCGACTTGGTCGTATCTTTCATAGCGTCCTTGCGGCGCAGGTTGAAAACACGCTTCTTGTCCGACGAGCGGATCGCTTTCTTTGCTGAGCTGGTAATAGCCATAGGTAGGATTACAGTAATGTATACGGCGCAGAAGTGCAATAGTGGTAGGATGTACGCATGATTCGGCAGCTCCGCGGCAATGTCCTCTCAGTCGGCCCTCTGAGTGCCATTATTGAGGTGGCCGGCTTTGGTATCGAAGTCCATATGAGCGACACGCATGTCCTCATCCCCGGACAGGAAGCTTCTCTCGCAACGCATCTGGTCCTGCGGCAAGATGGTCTTGAGCTCTATGGTTTCTCGAATGCTGATGATCGTGACTTCTTCGAGCTTATTCTCTCGGTCTCCGGCATAGGACCAAAGACTGCGCTCAGTGTACTGCGCCGCGCTTCCCGTGAAGCACTTGAGGGCGCAATTGGGAAACGTGATCTCACGTATCTCACGAAAGTTGTCGGGCTCGGAAAGAAAAGTGCCGAGAAAATGCTCATCGAGCTTGCCGATAAAGTCGGTATTCGTGCACACGATGACG
Organism: bacterium; assembly: GCA_021824605.1. Lineage (GTDB taxonomy): Bacteria > Patescibacteriota > Minisyncoccia > Phycocordibacterales > Phycocordibacteraceae > C7867-001. Next base: position 1,764 of record JAKAKH010000002.1, on the reverse strand, counting down.
CTGACGGCGAAGTCTTTGATACACTCGTCGCCCTCGGCTACTCCGAACGAGAGGCGCGAAAAACCGTACAGAACATTCCTGAAACGGTTATCGGGAAAGAAGCTCGGCTGAAAGCCGCCCTCACTACTCGCTCGTAGGTATGTACGACGCTATCAACACGACAGTCGCGTTTTTGAAGAAAATCGTCCCTGAGCCGGTCGTGCGTCTCTTCCGCCCCCTCTACCACCGCGCACTCGCTTTCTTCATGGCCTTATCCTACGGCTTCCCTGCTCGGAAATTAGTTGTTATCGGCATTACCGGTACCAAAGGTAAGTCAACGACCGCTGAAATGCTCTTTTCCATACTTCGTGCAGCAGGCTATCGGACCGCACTCATCTCGACGATTCGTTTCGCGATTGAAGATCACTCCGAACCGAATCGCTACAAAATGACCCTCCAGGGGCGGGGCTTTGCTCAGGTATTTATGCGTAAGGCCCTCGACGCCCACTGCACCCACCTTATTATTGAAGTAACAAGTGAAAGTGTCCTGCAGTATCGCCATTGGTTTCTTGACCTCGATGGTCTCATCGTGACGAATATCCAACCCGAACACATCGAGAGTCATGGTTCGTTTGCAAACTATGTTGCCGCGAAGCGGTCCATTGTTGCAACACTCGCCCGCTCACCAAAACACACCCATTTCCTTGTTTCAAATGAGGACATTCCTGAAACTCGTGCGTTCCTCTCTGTACCCGGAACTACCGCTGTCGGATTCAGTATGCACGAACTGACAGCCTGTACCGGCGACGATCGAAGCACGCAGTTTACTTACGCTGGCACGCATTTTTCATTGCCTCTTCCGGGCACTATGAACGCCGCAAACGCACTCGCGGCACTTAAAATGACAGAGCTCCTTGCTATTCCTCTTTCAACAGCAGCTGCCGCACTCGCAGTCCTTCCGCCCGTCCGCGGGCGCGTTGAGCGCATCGACGCGGGTCAGGATTTTGCCGTGATTGTCGATTACGCTCACACACCCGACTCTCTTGCCGCCCTCTATGCGACTTTCAAGCATGAGAAGAAAATTTGTGTGCTCGGAAATACTGGCGGTGGACGTGACACCTGGAAACGAGCCGAGATGGGCCGCATTGCGGATACCGCCTGTGAGAAAGTCATTCTTACCAACGAAGACCCGTATGACGAAGACCCTGCTGCGATCGTCGCCGCGATGGCTGCAGGCATGCAACGGCCGCCACTCATTATCATGGACCGCCGTGAGGCAATACGCACTGCTCTTGCTGCAGCTCGTACCGGGGATGCCGTTCTCATCTCTGGGAAAGGCACCGACCCATTCATTATGGGTCCCCACGGCTCGAAGACTCCTTGGAGCGACGCGGAAGTCGTTCGCGAAGAACTCACTCGGCTTCTTTCATAATTTTGCTACTATTGCTCTATGCACGACATGCACGATGCTTGGTTTTTTGTCGGGGTCTTCGTTTTTATTTTTGTTATTTGGATCGCGACTGGTGGCCCTCTGCATCCCCTCGCCTTCTCTGGGCCGACCCTCTCACTTCCTGATTCCCTAGGAGGCGGAAGCTATATTTCTTTCCCCCATGCCTCTCTGGGTATCGGCAATTCAGACGTTTCGCTCCCCGGCTCTTCTTACGGAGGAGCTGGCGGCAACACCACCCCGCTCCCCCTCTTTGTGGGAGGAAGTGTGTTTGGCACACCATCAATCTATCGCGGCATTGTGACAATGAGCCACTCGGTCTCAGGTGCCGGCTCAAC
>JAKAKH010000019.1 GCA_021824605.1 bacterium | reverse complement strand
GCTCTTCTCGAAAAAGCGGGCGACTTCCTCGCTGCCACTCTCGACGCTGTCTGATGCGTGCACCATATTCGACTGCGTCGACAGCGATAGGTCGCCGCGAATCGTTCCTGCATCGGCTTCGTACGCCTTCGTTGGGCCGACAATAAGTCGTGTTGCATTCACCGCATTAATCCCCGAGAGGACCATGAGCACGACCGGTGATGTCTTCATAAAGTTTTTAATGCCGGCAAAGAACGGTTTATCCTTGATATGCGCATAGTGTGCATCGATCATCGCATCCTCAAGCTGCACCATCTTTAGACCCACAATCTTGAGTCCCTTGCGCTCAAAACGTCCGATAATTTCTCCCATGAGTCCGCGGTGCACCGCATCTGGCTTCAGTATAATAAGCGTCTTTTCTTCTTTCGGATGTTCCATATATTTTAAAATAAATCCTGCTCAACGCAGGCCTGCTATAGGCTACAGCATACTATACCCCCCTGCATTCGGCGAGACGATGCCTATCGTGCTTCGATTCAAGCTTTCGCTCAGGATGCGCACGTCACCACGAGCGGCCCCGACTTCTCGAGCAGAATCGTGTGCTCAAAATGAGCGCTTTTCGAGCCATCTTTCGTTCGGAATGTATACCCATCGGCCGAAAGCATCACCGATGCTTTCCCTGCGCTTGAGATTGGCTCGAGCGCAAGAACCATACCCTCCTCAAGCACCTCGCCCTCACCCGGGCGACCGTAGTTTGGAATAAATGGCTCCTCATGCACCAACTCTCCGACACCGTGCCCGCCCAGTTCTTTGATCACTTTGAATCCTGCTTTTTCGATCTCCTGTTGAATCGCATACCCAATGTCTCCGACATGCTTCCCCGGCACTGCTGCCGCAATACCCGCCGTGAGTGCTGATTCTGTGGCACGCAGCAGTTTCTTTGTCTCCTCGTTTACCTGGCCGACAGGCACGGTAATAGCCGCATCCACAACAATACCCTCGTGTCGCAAGCCAAGGTCAAGCCCAACAATATCCCCTTCTTTCAAGACTCGCGTTGATTCATTCGGAATCCCATGCACGACCTCATCGTTTATCGAAACGCAGAGTGTCGCTGGGTATGGTCGTCCCGCTCCCTCTGGCGTATATCCAAGGAAACATGGTTCATCGCCACCCTCACGAATGAGCTGCTCCGCGAGATCATCGAGTTCTTCGGTAGTGACCCCTGGTGCCACTTTCTTTCGGAGCGCATCTAAGACTGCCGCTAAACGCCGGCCGCCTTCGATGAGGTATGCTCGCTCAGTATCGTTCTTAATCGTCATTGGATACCAAGTGCTCTTGTAATTGCAGCGGCGATAACCTCCGGTGTCTGTTCGCCATCGACTTCAATCAAATTCCCTTCTCTATGGAAGAGTTGGAGTGCCGGGTCGGTAAACGCGTAATACTCCTTTAATCGTTCATCGACAGCATTGTCGTCTGCCCGCCCCTCAGTTATCTTGCGCCCTGCGAGACGACGACGAACTTCTTCGTCGGATACCACGATACTTATAATCGTGATAGGGCGACCAAGCCATTTGAGTGAGTCAATCACCAGTTCCGCTTCTGGTACCTTGCGGTTGAATCCATCGAAAATAACACTCGCCGTATCACCCACACTAAAAAGCGCCTTCAAATAGAGGTACATCGCAAACCAGTGTGGTGCGAGATCGCCCACATCTATTTCTGACTTTATTTTTCGGCCAACCGGCGTATCTTCAGATGCGATAGCACGGAATTGTGCTCCCGCAGAAATAACCTGCCACCCTGTCTTCTCGGCAAGCAGCTTTGCCTGTGTTCCCTTCCCGCACCCTGGCTTCCCTATAAAGAATACTGTGCGTGTGTCCATCCTTTTACTGTAGCACCTTTAATATTCCCGAAGCGATATTTGTGCGTCTATCTTCTGGGTAAAGTCGAGAATAACCTGCACGGCGATAAGGAGAGCAGTACCGCCAAGTACCAAGGTCGTCACGCCAGTAAGCCCCTGAATAATGGAAGGAGAGACCGCAAGAAGACCGAGGAAACACGCTCCGGGAAGAGTGATGCGATTGACCACGTGTCCGATATACTCCTCCGTCTCACGTCCTGGACGTACGCCCGGTACAAATGCGCCCGTCTTCTGGAGATTTTCGGCGACGCGTTTCGGTTCAAATGTGACCGCTGTGTAGAAATAGGTGAAAAGCACGACAAGCAGGAAGTAGATCGAACCATACTTCCACGGATTACTGAGGAAAGCGGTGTACCAGAGATTCGCGCTTGCAGCAAACGACACATGCAGTGCTCCGAGCATCGAGAGGGCCATTTGCGGAACCAAGAGGAGGGAGAGGGCGAAAATAATAGGAATCACCCCCGCCTGCAAGAGACGAATAGGAAGGTAGGTTGCCGCCCCTTGTGCCAGAGCTGCGCCGCGCATTGCGCGCGCATACACAATCGGAATTGATCGCTCTGCATCAGACACTACCACCACCGCATAGATCATCGCTCCGGCGAGAAGCGCGAAAGCAAGGTACGCTGGAATATTTGCGACCGTCGAGGCGAAGAGAGTTTCCGAGATGCTCGAAGGTACCCGGGCAAGGATACCTGCAAGAATAATGAGCGAGACACCGTTACCGATACCAAATTCCGTCACAAGCTCAC
>JAKAKH010000035.1 GCA_021824605.1 bacterium | reverse complement strand
GGAGCGGCTTCGCAGCGAGGAGCGCATGCACTGCGAGGCGCACTTCATTCGCGTTCTTCACGATGCTCCGATCCGTTGGCGTCGTGCTCGCATCCTCCTGATCGAGCTCCTGCTTGCGCATCTGGATCATTTGCTGAAGCTGCGCAAAAGAAAACGCTTGCGTCGTCGTGCTCTCAAGATTAAAGAAGAGGTGTTCTCCGAGCACTTCGCGCGCCCTTTCACTCATGTGCTGTATTCCCTCAGCCGCCCGGGCGCTTGAACTCGCCGCTTCGGACTGATGTTCCTGCTTCTTCTGGCGATCTCCTGATGCCCGCTCGCCCGCGCTGAACTGCACCGACACGCTTGTCGAAGCGTCCGTTCCTCCCGTCTGCGTGTCCGTATTGAGGTTGACGCCCGCCCCGCCCGACATGCCGCTGCCATCAGCGTGCGCAATGGCCGCCGCCGACAACCCGCTCATGGCGAGCGCAAGAGCGAAGGTTCCTACTGCATAGATGTATTTTTTCATATGATTGCTTACCGATAATTGCTGTCTCTAGCAGTATACCTTACCGGTATACCCTATTGAGGACGTATGGTGTGCGGATTTATTACTCGCGGTGCCGGTCATTCAACCTCGTCGCAGACCCATTGAATTGGCTTTCAGAACTGTATGCAGGGGGAGCAAGCTTGTGCACAGGCACCAGATAAGTGCTTCGTTCAGGGAGGCCTCTTCCCGGTTGAAACTTCTCGAGCGAAACTCAATAATAACTCCGCCGGTTCTCATCAAAATGGTACGATAGCGGCACAGCTGGTATCCCGCGTCTATGTCCACTATAAAATCTCGCCTTGTTTCCCTCCTGCGCTGGAGTGAAAAGTACACCAAGATTGACATGGTGTACCTCGCGCGCGGCGGCTTCTGGTCTGTCGCAGGACAATTCTCCGCTTCGCTGGTAGCGCTTGTCCTGTCGGTCACGATGGCGCGCTACGTGCCGAAAGACGTCTATGGCCAGTACAAATACGTGCTCGCGATTATTTCCGTACTGAGCGCTTTTTCCCTCAATGGCATCGGTACCGCCGTGCTCCAATCCGCCGCGCGTGGATTCGACGGAGCGCTTGCCGACAGTTTCAAGGCGAATCTCCGCTGGAGCTTCGCCATCTTCATCGGCACATTCGCGCTCGGCGGGTACTACCTCATCGCCGGGAATTTCGTCCTCGGGCTTGGCATTCTGATCGGTGGGACCGTAACGCCGTTCCTCGGGAGCTTCAACCTCTACGCGCCATTCCTCTCGGGCAAGAAAGAGTTCGCGCTGCAGGCGTGGTACGCCGACTTCGTCACGAACATCATTCCCGCCGTGGCGCTTATCGCCACTGCGTACGTCGCACCGCGTCCGCTCCCGCTCATTGCGGTGTATTTCGCTACGAACCTCGCCGCAACCGCCTACGCCTATTGGGAGACTTCCCGCAAACTGCACCGCGCAACCGCCGAGCACGACCCGCACATGCTCCGCTACGGGAAGCACTTGAGCATCATCGGCATTCTGGGCGGTATCGCCGGCAACATCGACCAATTGCTCCTCTTCCACTTCGCGGGCGCCACCGACCTCGCCATCTACAACTTCGCCACCGGCATACCCGACCAGATGAAAGGCCCGCTCAAGTCGCTCGACGCCATGACGCAGGCGCGCTTCGCCAACCGCGAGACGACAGACATCCGCTCAAGCATCAGGAACAAAATGTTCTGGATGTTTATCGCGAGCATTTTCATTATCGGAACGTACATACTCGTTGCGCCCTATCTCTATCTCTTCCTCTTCCCCGCCTACGCCGTCGCGATTCCCTACTCACAAATTTATGCCGTATCACTCTTCTCAATGATCGCGAGTCCCGCTGTCTCCTATCTGTCTGCAAAGAAAAGGGTGCAAGAATTATATATCAGCACAGTCGTGGCAAGTATCTTCCAGATTGTAGTGATGACTGTGGGAGTAGTGTACTTAGGGCTCCTGGGGCTTATCGTGGCACGAGTAATCGTCCGCTTATCCGGAAACATATTCAATTACGCTATGTACCGAGTAGCGTCTGGTGCTGATTGATATGGTCATCTATTCTGAACAAGATTCATATGGAAATAAAGAATCTATTTAACCCAAGACGGTATGGCGGATATGTAGAGTTCCTTCTGCTGTCGCTTCGAAAGATGCACCGCGACGCGCGCTCTATCTACTCGCAGACCGGTGAAGACCACTTGATACACATCGCCCTCCGATCTCTAGGGATTGAGAAGCCGACCTATCTAGACATCGGCGCGAATCATCCGACTCACATAAGCAATACGTTCGGTTTCTACCAGGGTGGTTGTCATGGCGTATGCGTGGAGCCGAACCCTGAGATGGCACAATTATTCAAACAGAGACGGCCCCGCGACATCGTACTTGAAACTGCGGTTGGGCCAACTTCGGGTATCACTACACTACATATAGTATCCGGCTCTGCTCTCAGCACCACCTCGCCATCCCAGGTTGAATTCATAAACGGGGCAAGCAAGTTTTCCATTACGAAGGAGATAGAGGTGCCGGTAAGAACTGTTATGGATATCATCAGCGAATACTTCCCCACGACCCCGCCGGACTTCGTATCAATCGATATAGAAGGTATGGACCTGGCGGTTCTCGAGACTTTCGATTTCCGTGTATGCAGGCCGCCCGTTTTTTGCATAGAAACACTCGCTCATGACAAAAATGGCGAGGAGTGGAAAGTTAAAGAGATTGAGGAGTTGATGACCTCGAACGGCTACTTCATGTTCGCAGACACACGCCTGAGCACGATTTTCGTCGAGAACGAATCCTGGGCAAGACGTAAACTCGCCAGGAAATAAACCTGGTCTTTAGATCGCAAGCGCCTTGAGTATCCACCAAATACCGAGCGGGTTATAGCTGCGCAACATACATTTGCCTATGTGCTTGTAGAAATGCCGAAGGACATCCGGTCTTGTGGATAACATTTCATAATGTTCATCGACGAACTCACGATACGCTTGGGCAAATTGTCGTGGCCATCGCTTGTATGGTTCGGTGCTCAAATGCATCCCCGCACTGTCGTAACGCATATCGACAACCTGATTAATATAGAGAAATTTCTTCCCATCCTTTGCTAGTTTTGCAAAAAACGCCGTCTCAAAACCGTTTATGTAATCAGCAAACCGATATCCCTCCTGAGCAAATATTGATCGACGAATACAGTAGTGAATATCGCCCTGTATGTATTCTTTGAACAAAACATCCTGATATGATGGCTCATAGGTAACCCATTGTTCTCCTGTACGGAATCCCCGAGACCTCATACCACCTTCGACTTCCCGCAGGGTCATAAACCCGACAACACTTACATCGTGCGGCACTGTTTCAAGAACCTTGCTCACAATATCAAAGCCACCTGGCACATATTCATCGTCACTATCGAGAAGCTGTATCCATTCACTCGTCGCCCGCTCTATCCCGATATTGCGCGCATGATTCACTCCTCCGTTCTCAGGAAGTGGGATGAAAACTATGTAGGCATCTTCTTTCTGTAAGGCGGCCACGACTTTTTTGGTACCGTCAGTTGATCCATCATCAACGATGATTATTTCTGCCGATGTATTGGCTGGAATGCTCTGCACCGCACGCGGTAAGAGCGATGCGCGATTGTAGGTCGGTATGATAACACTGGTTTTCATACCGCTACTTTACTACGACCAATTCAAAATAGATACTTCTAACGATATTCCAAAAATACTTCATAAAAAACCGCTTTTTAAAAGGGAGAAATCGAAGCCATGGCGACGACCAAAGATACGCAGTCTTCGTTGTCTTGAAATTCGCGACGATGCCGTAATCAACAAGACGATGTTTGAGCCGCTCCTCCCTGTCAAAGTAGGTAAAAGTCTCTTCGGTGAAAAATCTTTTGTGGGTGGGGTCTTTAAATGCACCTATTGATTTGAAATATGGTACTTTTATTTTCACGAGCGCTCCGTTTTTACATACGCGGAAAATCTCCTCCATAATGTGAACGGTATCATCCAGGTGTTCCAATGTATGGCTCGTGTAAATCTCCGTGACAGTATTGTCATTCAGCGGTATACCCTCGTTCAAATCACAGACGATATCCACGCCGGCCGACGGCAGGATGTCTAGATTAAGGAATCCAGATAGAATCCGATCGCTGCTCCCGAGATTTAACTTCACCTGATCATGATCGTATCTTTTCATAATTTATACCTTAGCAATAATTGATTGTATTACAGATACGTTTTTTTCTAAAGAATACCACTCGTTGATCGTTTTATTGGCGTTGTGTCCCATGGCAACCCGCAATTTTTCATCCGTGTATAATCTAAATATATCGTCTACCCATTCCTGTATGGAGCTTGGTAAGAATCCGTTTATAGAATCTTCGACTAAATAATCATTCTCGCCAACTGGTGAAAGAATAGCCGGGACGGAACATGCCATGTACTCGATGGCTTTAAACGCACATTTCCCTCTATTCCATTCAGAATCTGTCAAAGGCATGAGACCGATACCGAATCCCTGGATGGCACGTGGTACCGCTTCTCGATCGCCCCAATCAAGAGAATCGATGATTTCAAGCTTCATGCCGTCTATGGTATTGAAAAGTTCATATATTTTTCTATCACCCAACGCGCCCACCAATCGAAACAAAAAACCGGGTTTCGATGCGGCGATTTGGGTAAAAACAGGAACGAGCATGCAGAGGTTCTCATAATGAGCTGGGCCGTTCCCTATCCAACCAATAGTGAATTGCTCGTTGCGCTCGCGTTGCGCACTGCTAAATTTCTCATAGTCAGACACGCGGACTCCGGTGGGAATAAGGTACACATTTTTATTATATTTCTTTGCCCAATCCATGATGGAATGGCTCCCCGCAATAACTGCGTTTGCCAAACGTGCGACAATCTTCGTCTTGAGTGGAGAATGCAGATAGATAGCATCATCAAGATCGAGAATTATTTTTCGCCGAAAAAATAATTTCTGAAAAATAAGCGCAGCAAAAAAGTATTTGTTTTGAATCGCTCGTTGCAGGAAAATTATATCTTCACGTCTTATTTTCCATAAGTTTTTATATGTCGCGAGAATAAGCTTTCCCTTCTTTGGCCATGGAGTTTCCGAGATTGTATTGATGGGGGGGGTACACATGACAGTTTCGATACCCTCGTTCTTTGCAAGCTCTTCCGCTATGAGAAAAGCCCGCTGCCGCGAGCTCGCGGTGTTCCGGTTCCCTTTGGTAAAAAAATGAACTTTCATGTCAGAAACTGAAGAATTATTCCAGCGCGTTTCTGCCAGGTATACCCATTCACCTTTTCTTTTGCGCGAGACGCTTTTCCCCGAGCCTGCTCCGCTTCCGCAAGCGCGATCTTCACCTTATCTGCAAGCGAATGAGGATCGTCGGGAGTGAAGAAATATGCGTCGTCATCATCAAGTATCTCGCGGGTTGCCGGGGTATCAGAGACGACCATCGGCACGCCGGAGGCCATATAGGTGAAGAGCTTGAGGGGCGAGGTGTAGAGCATTGAGACCTCGCTCTTCCCCGTGTTCGGGAGCACGAGCACATCTGCCGCTGCCTGATTATCAGCCAACTCTCGATACGGGCGGAATCCGAGGAAACGCACGTTTGGATGCCGGGCATGGAGTACTTTCACCTGTTCGGACTCGCCACCGATGATTGCGACCTGTGTATCTGACGAGAGAAGCGCTGCGGCCTCGCACAGCGTGTCGACCCCTTTCCATCCATCAACTCGCCCGACATACAGGACAACCTTCCTATCCTGCGGCAGTCCGAGACGACTGCGAGCAGCCTCTTTCGACTCTGGGTGCGCAAAAGCATCAAGATCGACACCGTCGGGTGCGACGACAATCTTCTCACGCGGAACACCGACAGCGACGAATGATTCCCCCGTCGCCTTCGAGATGACGACGATGCGGTAAGCAAAACGTGCAAGCATACGTGCCAAGAACGCCGGGGCGCCGTGCGCTTCGTAGACAAGACGACGCACGAGTAGGAGGTACTGGAGAAGCACGAGCGCGTCGCGAGAATAGATGATGTCAGCTTCTTGGAATGACTTGGTCCAACGAGCGCGCTCCGCAAAGTAGAGCGACGAGAGAAAAAATCCGATACTCTCAAGCGACACTAAGTCAGGCACAGTAAGCGTAGTGATTCCGAATGAACGCGAAACACCATAATACTCAAAAGGATCTTTCGAGATGGAGTTCGTGCGGGTCGGCACCACCAATTCAACGTCGGCACCGGACTGCGCAAGAGCTTCACACGTCTTCATTATCTGGACACCGTGCGCCTTCTCGGTCGGGAGACGGATATTTGCAAGGTAGAGGATTTTCATAGAGACTTATGAATCATTTAACGACTTCGAGTTCAAAAACCACAATCTTCACCGGCACGAGTTTCGATAGAAATTCATCATAAAACTTCGGGTACCTCTGTATGAATTTCTTGAAAACACGGGCGAACAAGTTCCGGCTTTGAGCCGGCCATCCGTACCAGAAGCCGACCTTGTCGAATCTTTCGGAGGAGTAGACGCCGCCCGGTCTTCCCTTTGCCATATCGGAACAGAAATAATCCATCGTCTTGGATGTGAAGAAATGCTTATGCGTCGGATCTTGAAATGCTCCGCTGTGTCTGAAATAAGGAACTTCGATAACTATATGTGCGCCATTCTTGGAAATCCTGTGGGCCTCTTTCATCACGCTCAATAAATCATCGAGGTGCTCCAGACTATGGAACGAAAAGATCATGTCGGCCGTGTTGTCGGGTATAGGCCACGGAAATACATTAAGATCCTGCACAATGTCGGTCATCTCCCCCTTGAGAATGTCTATATTGGTGACGCCCTTGTACCTCTGCCCGCCCCCCCCAAGGTTGAAGGCTTTCTTGGGCGGATTAACCTCAATAACCCGCCCATTCTGGGTGTATATGTCTTCAGCGAGAGTCATTGGAAAGATGGTATCACGAGACTCTGCAAAGCTGCTGCGAATGCTTTTGTCGTGTACGCTTGCCGCACTTTCGTGCGACCGGCAGCCGCCAAGCACTCACGCTCCTGAACATCGCTTCCCAAACGGTCAATCGCCGACGCAAGCGCGCCCGGGTCATGTGGTGCGACAACGACAAGCTCCTCACCCGGAGTGAAATAATCACGTATCCAGGGGCGGTCGGTCGCTATAACTGCCCTTCCCGCCGCCATCGCATCGAGAATGACAGTCTGCCCCGAACAATCAGAGCCCTCCGGCACGACAGCATCTTTCGACACTATGACGACCATCTTCGCGCGCGAATACAGAGCACGCACTTCGACAAGAGAGAGGTCATACCGCACCGAGACGTTCGGCGGCAGCGGTGTGTCTGCAGAGAGGTTCTTGCGCGCCGCTACGATGACGAACGTATGATTGCTCCTCTTCGCGGTCTCGAGAAGCGTCGGATAATCTCGACCGAGGTCGCGACCGACGCTCAGTATGAAGTCCTCTTCGTGCACCTCTTCTGCCGCCGCGTAGAAATCTGCGTCGATGCCAAATGGTACGAATACGAGCCGCTCGCGCGGCACACCGATGCGGGCAAGGTCGTTGAGCTGTTCGTGAGAAAGACAGATAATCCGCGCATAACTTTTCCAGAATGTCTTGAGCATCAAGAGGCGCACCGGATGCGCAGCATGGCGACGGATGAGGACGGAGGAGTTGACAACGATGCAGAACCACCGCGTCTTCTTATGCAAGAACCGCGCACTCAGAGAGACAAGATACCCAAGAAGCAAATCGTCTTGCGCGATAACCACATCATAGGCGAACATGCGCGGATAGAGCACGATGCTCCGCGCTTGCCACGGCAACAAGCGGTAGAACCACGCCGGAACCATGCTCCGTACCGTTGCTTCGACATCGATGAATTCTGCCCCCGCGATATGGTTTGCACCGCGCAGCGCGGTATCAGCATTCTCACCACGCCCGACTTCTTCCATGATGCGTTGTCGATTCGCCGCACCACTGAAGAGGAAGAGAATCCTGGAGCTCATATGCGCAATGAAAATTTGAGCGCGACGTACCAATCAATCGCGCGTGAAACTTTGCCGTGGAATTGTGAAAAAGTTGTAGAGGAATCGACTGAATTCCGTGGAAGCTGGAGTATGTCCGCATTATGATCGACAGTCCCTGGAGCCACAGTCACGGCTCCCGTAAAACCAATTTCGCAGACAATATCCACCGTCTCATTTGAGAAATTTCCGTACGGATACGCAAAGAGTGTCGGGGTGGTGCCGAGAATATCCTCCAATATACGGCGCGACTCACCTATCTCACGCAGAGCATCTGCGCGAGATAGGTGCGCTAATTTCGGGTGCGTCAGAGTATGCGGTTCAATGCCAATGAGCCCCGATTCGTGCATTTCACACAACTCTTCCGCTGAACAGTACTCGGGAGTGCCAATATAATCAGTGGTGACGAAAATAGTTGCGGGGAATCTGTACTGTTTTAACAAAGGGAAAACGTCCGTATAGTTATCGCGATATCCGTCATCAAACGTGAGCACGACTGCCCCGCCGAGCGGTTCGTGCGCGCGTAGGCGGCGTACGAGTTCGGCAAGCGGGATGACTTTCCGCTTCTTTGCCGCCAGATAAGCCATCTGCTGATTAAATACTTCTGGAGAGATTGCGGAAAAATAATCCTTTCGCTCACAGACTGAGTGGTACATGAGAATACTCGCCCTATTTTTGAGTGACGGTGCAATGTATGCAAGTATTTGTAAAAAAATACCTCCTAAGTAAGAACGAAAAGATGCTCTCGTCATAATTCTATTTTTTATCGTCCGATACTACCGCCACGATAACAAGCGTTTCAATAAATTTATCAGTTACGTGTGATAATAAGGAATACAGTATATTCAAAATCTTTTTCTTCAGACTTTCCTTAAAGTCTATTTCCAAAGAATATATATAGTTAACTTCCTTTAAAAGGAAGTTATTCTTCCTCAGAAGAGTCCGTAACGTTTTACTGTTGAAATAACAGGTATGATCACTATTTACGGTTGGTTCATTTTTAGTGATTTTTTCTGTAATATTAAAAAGATTAAAAGTATTGGGAGTAGTTAAAACGAGTCGCCCGTCCTCCTTCAAATTACGGCGGCAACTTTCGAGAAAAAGACCTGGATTTGAGAGGTGTTCAATGAGATCACCGGCAAATATGACATCGAACTTCACTGGAAAATAAAAATCCTCTGCACTTGATTGTATATAATGCGGATCATTTAAAAATGAATTTCTGAGATCAACGTCAATACCGTAAACCTCTTGTGCATTTTTCTTAAGAATCGTATGCGGCCAATTCTCTTCTTCGTGTGTTATTCCCTGTCCCCAAAAGCCCACATCAAGCACCACATCTGTTTTGTGTATGCAGCTGCGAATAAGTTGTTCTTTATTTCTGTAAATCATGATTGATTGGTGAGTAGCGCAAACTCTTTAAAAAGATTGGCGCTTAATTTTTCTAGGCTATGCTGTTCAATAACGTAGTTTCGAGTGAGTAGTGCATACTTTTCATATTCTGACGGAGATAGAGTAAAAATATTTTCTATATGTTTTGCAACAGCAACGAGATTGTCCTCCTCAGAAACAAACATATCTGGAATAGCTCCTTTCAGAACCTGATTCGTCGTTACCACAAGCGTGCCACATGCCATTGACTCAAGAATTGTCTTATCGAAAGAGCCTGTTGGGGTTAAGTTCACAACCACTGTATAGTTAGTATAAAGTGCTGGGGCTTCTTTAAGTGTAATACTTGGGGTAAGCACGGCCTGTGTACCAAAATTTCCTTGCAGTACACGATCTGAAACTTTTGTATAATACACTTTATCTTTTAACGTAGCGTCTCCTACGATGTTTGCAGAAAATGGAATGTCCTTAGCCTGAAGAAGGCTTAACACATCAACAAACTCAACCACCTTCTTTATAGGTGCAACTCTTCCAAACATGAGAATCGAATTTGGAAGTTTTGTAGAAGTATTTGATGGGTGAAAATAATCAGTATCGATACCGACCGGCATAAACTTTACTTTTGGAGAACGTGCGACATACGCATAGGGTGAAGTTGTAAATACTACATTCGCAAGTACCAGCGCGACGTGTGTCGCAAATCCACCCAACGGATGATTCCTCCATAGGGCAATCTTTTTCCCCAGGAACTTCCACAACAACCCTGCAATGAGGACGTACTCCTGATTCATGTGCACGAAGACGGCATCGTAGTCGTGGCGCAAGCGCCACGCGAGCAGCTTGAAACGGGCGGCGTACACGAGGCGCCGTGCAAAGCGCGGCGGGTGCTCTTTCCCGAGCGAGTGCACGCGCACGTTTGCAGGCAAGTCGTACTTTCCTTCTTTCAGACAAATAACTTCGATGCGCTCTGCGTGCTTCGCGAACTCTTGTATCCACCCGACGAAGAACCCGAGCGCCGGATCTTCAGTATCGACTGTCTGGGTGACAATGAGTAATTTCATTGCTTCGGTTCCTGGAGTGTGCACAGGAACTTCTCATTTGCGCGAAACCACTGCACAAATTCTACGATGCCCTGGTGCATAGATACTTTCGGTACGAATCCGAGATCGCGATGAGCCTTTGACCAATCGGCGACCGTCTCGCGAACATCTCCTGCTTGCATCGGCATGAGGTGCTGTTTGGCCTTCTTCCCTACTTCACGCTCGATGAGTTTTATGAAATCAAGCAGCGGCATCGCTTCGGCACCGCCGAGATTATAGATTTCATTGCGACCTTGCGGCTTCTGCTCTAGAAGAGCAACAACGCCTGCGACGATATCCGAGACATGCGTAAAGCTTCGCTTCATTTTCCCATGGTTATAGACATCAATTGATTTGCCTGCAAGTATATTTTTAACAAACTTAAAAAGTGCCAGGTCGGGCCGCCCCCACACGCCGTAGACTGTGAAAAAACGCAAACCGATCATTTCGGTGCTGTAGAGATGATTGTAGGAGTGAGCGAGTGCTTCATTCGCTTTCTTGGTTGCAGCGTAGACAGAGATTTGCGTGTCGGCGCGGTCACCTTCGCTCATGGGTGATTTCTTGTTCAGGCCGTAGACAGAACTCGAAGAGGCATACACGACACGCGGAAATTTAAGTCGTTTCGCCGCCTCGAATACATTCAGCGTCCCAAGCATATTCGACTCGATATATGCCCACGGGTTCGAGAGTGAATAACGCACTCCCGCTTGCGCAGCGAGATGAATTATTTCGTCTGGTTTTTCTGTCTTGAGTACTTTTTCTAACGCTGCATATTTTGCAATGTTTATCTTATAAAATCGAAATGTTGGATATTTCTTGAGCAGAGCGAGGCGTTTCTGCTTGATGCGCGGATCATAGTAATCAGTTAGGATATCAACACCGATAACGTTCCATCCCCGCTTAAGCAGTTCTTGAGCCAGATGGAAACCAATAAAGCCTGCGGCACCGGTTATGACAGCTTTTTGCATTTTTTTCTTCATATATAATTTATATTATTTTAAATAAACTATTATCGCCATATATACTTGCGAGAAGATCGAGGTCTTTGCCGCTTTCCTTCAGAAGCATTCTGTTCTTCGCTTCGAACGCCAACAAAGCGGATGTGCCGGCGGCATCCCCGACTTCCCGTTCATACAGGGCGCGCAGGGCGGCAAAATCTTTGATAAAGCAGTGTCCGCCCGCGCCGCGGCCGGTTTTATGAACCGGCTTCGCGTAGCGATTCGCGATGAACGGGTCCGCCTGTACGGCTTTTCCTATTGCATCCCAGTTTGCGCCGAGCTTCTTTGCGAGATCGTATATGAGATTGAAGAAGACCACTTCGACGAAACCGCTTCCGTTGTGCGCATATTTGATGATCTCGGCCTCCGTGCTCGTGCAGGTAAGCGAAAAGGGTGCGGGAGGAAGAAGTGCGTGCATTTGTTCCGCCGCCGCTCTGTGCGGCTCATCGTCAACCGCCATACCGAGGATATTTGAGAAAGGATGCGCTGCGTCCTGCGCGGCGGTTGCTTCTGAAAGGAATTCCGGAGAATAGAAGATTGTACGGTCCGGATACTGCGATTGAAATGATTGCGTCGTGCCCGGTACAACGGTTGACTTCACAATGGCAATCTTCCCTTCCCCCACAAGCCCGATGGAATCGCGCACAATGGAGTCATCGAAGCCCTGCGGCGTCGTCGGAGTCGGAACCGCGATAAAAACGACGGCGCACTCTTTTATGTTTTCTTTATTATTTTTATACGGTTCCTCGAGCGCATATCGCACCGTATCGTAGCCGCGACGCTCAAAATCATCGGCGTAGTTCTTGCCGATGTACCCCTGCCCTACGAAGCCGATACGGGGCTTCATTCCGAGGCCTCTCATAGGGACGACTTTAGCATGCGCGAGCTATGCTGGTCATAGCCACTATAACGTGCTACGGAACCGCGACGTTACGCTGCGCCGTTTGAGACGGCAATCGTCGCCTCAAGGGAGTTCTATGAGGGAACGAATAACCGGCCAGCGGCCATCGCCCGGGGCATCATCGCGGCGCATTTCGAATAAACGCACCTGCGGGCAATGCGCGGCCATGTCTGCGAGCTCGACGGCACGGTCATCGACGAACACGATTGAGTTCCCGTACATGCCGATACGGTCCTTCATGAACTCACCTTTGCGTACGGCGTCCGTGTAGAGCGCCGATACGCGAGGAATACCCGCAAGCGCATTCGTGATTTTCATCCGTTGCAGCGCCGGATTCCCGAATGTGAGGATGACCGCCTCATTCCCAGCCATGCGCAAGAACTCCGGCACGTCCGGATACACGAACGGTTTTAATTCATCCGGCTCGAAAGCCAGATCGCCTTTTATCGAAAGCTCGTTCAGAATTCCGGCAAGCTCCTCCTCCGGATGTGCCCGTAAATGCATGGTTCCCGGGCGTTCCAGCAGATGCGCAATGAATGCGCCGGAATTGAAAATCGTATAATCAAAATCAAGGAAGTACATCATTGGTCTAGGAGGTCATGCAATACCGCTGCAAGCTTTTCGGAATCATGCCGGATAAGCGAACGCGGTACCGGATCCTCCGGCACCGGCTCGACGACCGTGATTGAAGCAAGGTTCCGGCGAATGACACGGCAATCGTCTCCGAGATCGTCCGCGACCGGCGCCTCGCGTTCGAGCGCGTAGCGGGCGAGCGCCTCTTCCGGAAAACCGTCCGTGCTCATCACGATGGCGTCGAGCGCGCGACCCGCATACCGCTCAACTTCTTCAACGTGGCGCCGAGCGCCATAACCGTCCGTCTGCCCCGCCTTCGTGAACAAATTCACGACATATGTGAGTTTTGCCTTTGAACTTTCGAGCGCCTCGCGGACGCCTGCGGGCAGGAGCGTGGCGATGGTCGAAGTATAGAGATCGCCCGGGCCGAGCACTATGAGGTCTGCCTCGGCAATCGCGTCCCGAGCCGATGGAGCGACAATCGCTTCCGCCACAAGCGAAAGCTCCGCTATCGGCGAGCGCGCGTAGACGCGCTCATCTATCGCATGTTCGCCCGCGAGCGTGGTTCCGTCCGCAAGCCGCGCAAGCAAACGTGCCGGTCGCTCCGAGACTTGGAGAACGCGCCCGTTGATGCGAAGGATGCGCGAAGCTTCTTCGAGCGCGAGCGCATCGGAACCGAGCATGTCCGAGAGCGCGACGAGAAACAGGTTGCCGAAATTGTGGCCTGCAATGTCTCCTTTCGCGAATCGGTGCGTGAAGAGCTTGCGCAGCATCGTCTCCTCTTCGGCGAGCGCAACGAGCGCTTGCCGAGCGTCGCCCGGAGGCAGGATACCGTAGGCGTCGCGCAGACGCCCGGTCGAACCGCCGTCGTCGGCAGAAGAGACAATGGCAGTCAGGAAGACCTCTGGCGTATGCCGGAATCCGGAAAGCACTGTGAAAGTTCCGGTCCCGCCGCCCATCGTGACTATATTCTTCCGAATAGGGGCGCCAGTCATAACGAAAAGAGTGCTAGAGCAAAGCAGACGTGGAATCGCCTGGTGCCTATGCACCCTTTCATTGACTTTTTGTGTGGCGGGTATATCATGTTTGGACAGTTGGCTTCGGCCTCACCTCCGCGAGGAGGAGAACGTGTTCGGAAACGCGTCAAAGCAATGCTTTGACGCGTTTCTTTAATTCTTGGAATAAATGCTCGTCCAAGAAACCTACCTTTTCCACCAAACGTCGCGTATCGATTA
>JAKAKH010000010.1 GCA_021824605.1 bacterium | reverse complement strand
GCCCGCCTCACGCACCAATTCAACAGTCTCTTCTGTAAAAGAACCATAGGGGTAGGCAAAAAGTGTTGGGAGCGTACCGAGTATCTCCTGCAGTGCCTGTCTTGATTCGCACACTTCGCGCGCCGCCTCGGCGCGCGGGAGTTTCGCAAGTTTCGGGTGCGAGAGCGTGTGCGGCTCAATAGCAATGAGGCCCGAATCCTGCATCTCGCGCAGTTCCGCAGCCGAACAATATCCCGGACTCCCGATACGATCCGTTGTGACAAAAATCGTCGCCGGGAAGCCGTACTGCGCAAGGAGTGGAAAGACCGTTGTGTAGTTGTCGCGATACCCATCATCAAACGTAAGGACGACAGCTCCGCGAAGCGACTCCCGCGCGCCGAGGCGGCGGACAAGCTCTGCGAGCGAAATCACCGAATGCTTCTTTCCTGCAAGATATGCCATCTGTCGGTTAAACTCTTCTGGAGAGACTGCAGAGAAATACTCTTTCCGCTCACTTATCGAGTGATACATCAAGATGCTCGCCCGTTCTTTCAGATTCGGTGCGAACACATTCAAAACTGAAAACAAGACTCTCTTGAAGAGCGAGTTCATAGTCGTTTCTCGATAACGAAAAAATGATGGTACTGATTCTCAAATGGCATGAATTCATTGGTAAGCTCACCGATACGGGCGAGACTGGCACGAATACGACTCACCGGATATTCACGTTTCCCTATCTCCCAATAATGCTGACCATTGAATGTATACTCAATTGGGTGCGGTACTTTCCACGCAAATCGGATACGCGGAATAAACGGTATCTTGCATTCAAGTCGGATGGAAGGGCCGTAGTGTGGGAGTGAGAGTAATACCGCGCGCCGTGAGACGCGCGCGAGCTCCGCGAGCGCGCGATCGAACTTCTCAAATGGCAGGTGCTCTAACACCTCAAAAGCACACACAACATCGAACGTAGCGTCTTCAAATGGAAGAGCAGTGACATCAGCAACGACGTCCGGGGACAAATCTTCCGCAACATCAGCTGAAGTATAGGCGATACCGTGTTCCTTTAGCACATTTCCGACGACGCGATCGCCGACCCCTATTTCGAGAACCGAAGTTGGCTTCTGTGCGAAGATTTCTCGTAACTGGTAATGGTAACTCGCCCATCGGTCGATGCCGACGTATCGTTCAAATTGGTATGCATGTTTATCGACTTGTGGCATAGAAAGAGAGGATGCGAGGTATTAGTGCCGAGACGCTCATAGTCTCGACCCGCTGCTGCAAGTCAGCACGCACCCGCAGAGCGTCTTCGGCAGTATGTACGAAGAGAGCCATTTTGTCAGCACAGGCTGCGGCATTCTTCTCACGGAAGACGAGTGCGCCGGCGTGTGGACCGAGAAGCTCCCCGAAGCCCTGATTCGAGACGAAGGTGAGCAATCCAGCCGCCATCGACTCGAGTACTGCCTTGTCGAGCCCGCCCGTCGGACTCAAGTTCACCGAGATATCGAAGGTACGGTAGAGCTCAGGGAGCTGTGCATGCGGGACGCCCCCGGCGAAAAAGATACGGTCTGTAATCCCAAGATGGATTGCGAGCATGCGGAGCGACTCCTCGTATGCATGATCAGCGGGCTGCACTGGCACACCGACAAACGTCGCGGTCGCCTCGATGCCCTTCTCCTTAAGAATCCCGACAGCCTCGATAAGGGTCGCGAGATTCTTGATGGGCGTAATGCGGCCGACACTCACAATACGCACGGGCGTGCCGAGTGGTCGAATCGGTGCGCGAAACAGAGCGGTATCGATACCGTGTCCGACCACGTGCAGCTTCGTCGTCGCGAGACGAAATCCTTCACGCGAAGCAGTGAAGATATCGTGCGCAAAAAACGCAGCGATACGAAGCTTCAGATCCACACTCTTGTGGACGTACCAGAGGCCGATACGCTTGCCGAGAAGTCGCCACAGAGGACCGCCAATAACGACGTATTCTGGATTCATATGCACAAAGACCGCATCGTACTCATGCCGGAGTTGCCATGCGAGACGCTTGAAGCGGATGGCATATCTGAGGCGCCGCGCGAAGCGCGGCGTACTCTGCAGTGACCCCTCCTTCCCGAGCGAGTGCACACGCACATTCGCCGGGAGCGACGCGTGCTTCCCTTCTCGAAGACAAATGACTTCGAGGTGCTCTGCATGTGCTGCAAACTCTTCTATCCAGCGAACAAAAAAGCCGAGTGTCGTATCCTCGGTATCGACCGCTTGCGTGACAATAAGGAGTTTCATCTTTCGTGTCGCAGTGCCACTGCAAAATCTGCAACAATGCGCGCTGGAATATCGCCCATCGCCGCGAGGTGGGTCTCTGCGGCCACACGCGCATTGATCGGGAGCATTTGCCGTAGTGAATTGTCTTCAATAAGCCGCTCGACCGCTTTCGCGATGGCAACAGGATCATGGATGGGCACCGCGAGTACCTCTTGCTCGTTTTTGAAAACCTCGCCGACAATACCCACGTCAGTCGTCACGATCGGTACTCGCGCAAGCGCCGCTTCGACAAGCGTGCGACCATACCCTTCATACGAACTCACCTGGATAAAAGCTTGCGCATCCCGCATCAGAGCTGTCGCATTTGCACACTCACCAAGAAACACAACCTTCCCTCGAAGAGAAAGCGTCTCGACAAGCGCCTCAAGCTTGGCTCGTTCACTCCCCGACCCAACAATGAAGAGTCCCGTCATCGGGTACTTCGCAACGATGATCTGCAGCGCAGCAAGCACGTCCTCAATGTGCTTCTCTGGCTCCAGCCGGCTCACCGTCATCATCGCGAACGTGAATTGGTGTGTGGGGAGCGACGCAGGTTCAGGGGT
>JAKAKH010000030.1 GCA_021824605.1 bacterium | reverse complement strand
CAACGTTGCTCGCTCGCTTTACGGAGTATCGACCCTCTGTGAGGCTAAGCTAACGCGGTAAGCGAGCCGCCTGGGTAGTACGATCGCAAGATTAAAACTCAAAGGAATAGACGGGGACTCGCACAAGCGGTGGATTATGCGGCTTAATTCGTCGATAAACGAAGAACCTTACCAAGGTTAGAAATCCAACTGCATCCGACCCGAAAGGGACGGAGCCTTCGAGGGTGTTGGACAGGTGATGCATGGTCGTCGTCAGTTCGTGGTTTGAACTGTTCCCTTCAGTGGGGTAACGAACGCAACCCCCGTTGCCTGTTGCCTATATGGTCAGGCGAGACTGCTCCCTCACGGGAGAGGAAGGTGGGGATGACGCCAGATCAGCATGTCCCTCTGATACCTTGGGCTGCACGCATAATACAATGGGTGGTACAACGGGTAGCAATATCGCAAGATGGAGCCAATCCTTATAAAACCACCCCCAGTACGGATAGAGGTCTGCAACCGACCTCTTGAAGCCGGAATCGCTAGTAATCCCAGGTCAGCCAAACTGGGGTGAATACGTTCTCGAGTCTTGTACTCACCGCCCGTCAAGTCAAGGGAGCTGGGGGTACCCGAAGGTCTGCCTTGCGCAGGACTACGGTAAATTCAGTGACAAGGACTAAGTCGTAACAAGGCACGGGTAGCGGAAGCTGTTCGTGGAACATATCCAATTTGGAATCGATTTTCTCGAAAGGAAAATCATGTCGATCGTCTTCTTCGGAAGATGGAGAGATAGTACTCGTCTCGAAACGGTACTCGGAAGTCGGATAACGTAACCCGATGGTATTTGAGAGCCACATATGAGCTCTCAAGTAGGACAGAATAGGCGGAACAAAAGAGCGCACAAAACAACATCTTTTATACTCAAAGAAAAGCCCCCGCAGGCTTTTTCTTTTGTGCTGTCGAGCACTTCATTTACAGATGGGCTAGATACAAAACCAATTTGTAGAGTCCTTTGCCGGCATAGAAAAGAATGAGCGTATTGATGACAATGGCGATAAAATAGAGTATCCCCAATACCGAGTAGTACGCTAGTGGTGTGACTCGAAGCGAGGTGGCAGCACCAACCCCTTTCTCCATCATTCCCTGAATGGGAAGAATCACGAGTGATACGGGCAGGGTGATAACGGTAACGACAATCCCGGGTTCCCAAAGACCCCCGCCAAGCCCGCCATCTCGAAGCGAGGTGGCGAGCCAGTAAGTACTAAACAAGAAATAAGGTATGGCGAAGAGGTACCCCGCAAATGAAAGCACTGAAAGTGACACTGATTTCATACTCGCTATCTTCTATAAGGTAGCACAACTTGCTTGTTCACCCTGTAGCGACCGGTGGAAAAATAATAGGTTTTTTGCTAGTATTTCAAAAGTGGTTTTCTGTGTGCACGCTTAGCTCAGTTGGTCTGAATCCTGTTCATTGTGTTTTTTGTGCACGCGTAGCTCAGTTGGTAGAGCACCCGACTGATACTCGGGCGGTCGTAAGTTCGACTCTTACCGCGTGCACAAAAAACAGAATCAGGAGTTTCAGCCCGACTGATACTCGGGCGGTCCTAGGTTCGACTCCTAGAGCGTGCACAGAGGACGTCACAAATTTTCTTAGCTCAGTTGGTAAGCTTGTGCCTCGCCAGACTCGGCAAAGTTTCCTGGTGCGTCATTCCGGTCAACTCGACGATATTACTCGTCAGTCACCTCCATTCCTTCCAGTAGAGCACCCGACTGATACTCGGGCGGTCGTAAGTTCGACTCTTACCGCGTGCACAAAAAACAGAATCAGGAGGTGGTCGTAAGGTTATACCCACATCACCCATTCCTATAGAGAATACAGAGTATACTGCGGGTATGCGTGATAAAGGCATACTCGTGGCACTTGTCGCTATTGTCGCTGCGGTAGCGCTTGGCACCGTAGCACTCCGTATCAGTTCTGAGGATAGACCAAGCATTTCTTCTTCGCAGTCTACGCAACAGCTCTCAGCGGCACTTATTCCATTTACGACGGTTGTGCGAGGAGTAGAATCACCTATTACTGAACGGGTGAATTACCTCATTACCTCTGCTGCAGATCTAGCGTTGCTTTGGAAGATGATCGCCGCGACCGGTACTCCGCCGACTGTCGATTTTACAACACATGCTGTCGTCGCTGTTTTCGCAGGGGCTGCTGAGACAGCTTCGGCTATCTCAGTGACAAGAGTTGAAGATACGGCGTCTCGCCTAGTGTCGATTACAATCGAGAAGCCATCCGGCACGTGCACGAAGACTGTCGCCAGTACGACACCCTATGAGATTGTCGCTTTGCCGCTCACGACCCTCCCATTTACCCACGAAGATGCTGTAGCGACGACAAGTTGCCAGTAAGTACTGTGTGCGTGCAGGAGTTGGGCGGGTGCGCTACCATTTGAAGCATGGATGCTTCAAGCTATTTCCGCGGGAAGAAGATCACGGTGATGGGTCTCGGTCTCCTGGGGCGGGGTGTCGGTGATGCACAGTACCTCGCCGAATGCGGGGCGGAGATTATTGTCACCGATCTCAAATCGCGCGAAGAGCTTGCGAGCTCGGTCGCGCAGCTCACATCATTTCCAAACATCACGTTCGTTCTTGGCGAGCACCGTCTCGAAGATTTCAGAGAGCGCGATTTTATTTTGAAAGCGGCTGGTGTTCCACTCAACTCGCCGTATATCGCGGAGGCGAAGAAGAACGGCATACCAGTGCGCATGAGTGCGGATCTTTTTATGGAGCTTGCAGGCAGTACGACAGTCGGTGTGACCGGTACGCGCGGTAAATCAACAGTTACCCACATGACGTATACAATTCTGCACGCAGCCGGGAAGAAGGTACTGCTCGGTGGGAATGTCCGTGGCGTCTCGACACTCGCGCTGCTGCCGGAGGTGGCCCCAGACACTCTGGCGGTACTCGAGCTTGATTCGTGGCAGTGTCAGGGTCTTGGTGAAGCGACGCTTTCGCCGCACATCGCCATCTTCACCACCCTGTATCCCGACCATCTGAATTACTACGCAGAGAAACCAGAACAGTATCTTGCGGACAAGGCGAATATTTTTCTCCATCAGACAGAAGAGGATACGCTCATCTTGGGGAAGCAGTGTGCCCCAACGGTTATCGATCGGTATGGTGAGGCAATACAAGCGAAGACGCTTGTCGTCGACGAGTTGAAGTTGCCGGATACTTGGACGCTCCAGATCCCGGGTATGCACAATCGGTATAATGCAGCGCTCGCGCTCGCGGCGGCGCGCGCACTTGGCATTGAGGATGGAGTGAGTCGTGCGGCGTTGGAGTCGTTCCGGGGCGTCCCAGGACGGCTTGAGCTTATTCGCGAGATCGAAGGCATTACAGTCTATAATGATACGACCGCCACGACACCTGACGCGACGCTTGCTGCACTGCGTGCGCTCGACACCGGGACGAAGAATATCATCTTAGTGATGGGGGGTGCCGATAAAAATCTGGATATGAATACGCTCTTGTATGAGGTACCGAATTTCGTGAAGCGTACTATTTTGCTTGCAGGGACAGGGACGAATCGGGTGCTTGAGTTCCTTCCCGAGGCCTCAGTTTTTGATGATCTGGCGAAGGCGGTCGCCGAGGCGTTTTTGGCGGCGGTGCCGGGTGATATTATTCTCTTCTCGCCCGCGTTTGCGTCGTTTGGGATGTTCAAGAACGAATACGATCGAGGCGATCAGTTTGTGGCACTCGTACAAGCGTATGAAAAATAATACGTTTACAAACATACATTTCGTCGGCATTGGTGGTATCGGTATGAGTGCGCTCGCGCAGCTCCTCGCGCACGATGGGGTTATCGTGACCGGATCGGATCGGAGCGCTGGGCCGACGACTGAGCTCCTTGAGTCGAAAGGGATTCACGTGCATATCGGTCAGCGAGCCGAGAACGTTACCGACGCCGCCGATGCGGTCGTGTATAGCGATGCAGTCGTCGAGGGATCGGAGGGGTACCCGGAGCGCTTGCGTGCGCGCGAACTAGGCATCCCAGAATTCTCGTATTTCCAGATGCTCGGCAAAGTGTCAGAAGGGAAGCGCACGGTCGCGGTCGCAGGCACGCACGGCAAGACGACCACAACCGGCATGCTCGCAAAGATTCTCATCGACGCGGGCACGTCGCCCACCGTCATCGTCGGCTCGATCACGAAGGACTTCGGCAGCAATTACGTCGCCGGCGACTCAGATCTCTTTGTCGTTGAGGCATGCGAGTACCGCGATCACCTGCTCGAGCTCTCGCCTGAGGTACTCGTCATCACGAATCTCGAATGGGATCATACCGACTGGTTCCCCTCGATCGAGGCGATGCAGGAGACCTTCCACAAGGCTGCCCGCGCGGTGCCGCAGCACGGGGCCATCATCACCAACCCGAACGACCCGATCATCGCCGCGGTTCTCTCCGACGCGCTCGCGCCTATCATCGACTACACGATCGAGCCGTCATATGACTTGAAGCTCACCGGACACTTCAACGTGCAGAATGCGCGCGCGGCCGCAGCGGCCGCGCGCTTCGCTTCGCCGAAGGCGACCGCCGACGTCATCGAGACGTCGCTCGCGGCATTTTCGGGCACCTGGCGCCGTTTTGAATACAAAGGGAAGACCGCGAACGGCGCGCTCATCTACGATGACTATGCTCACCACCCGACCGCCGTCCGTGAGACGATCAAGATGCTGCGGATGCAAACGCGCGGCAAAGTGTACGTGGCGTTCCATCCGCATCTTTTCAGCCGCACGAGAGATCTTTTCAATGATTTTGCCGTCGCGTTCGAGAATGCCGACAAGGTGTTCATTGCGCCCATCTACGCCGCGCGCGAAGTCGACGACGGCAGTGTGAGCAGCGAAAAGCTCGCTGCGGCCATCCGCGCGCGTGGCGTCGACGCGACCGCGCTTGATTTCGCTGCTATCGAAAAAGCGTTCGCCGAGGCGAGTCCCGGCGACGCGGTCATGACCATGGGTGCCGGTGATATTTATAAAGTCGCTGAGGCGATAGTAAAAAAGTAGACGACCTCCGAAGAGGTCGTCTGATGGGCGTTGCCCGAGTTCAAGAAGAGCGTTTCACCACTACCAAATTGCGTTTGCCCTTGTTGTCACCAACGCTCGTTTGCACGAAGCCGGGGTGAGAATCGAGCGTGTGCTCGACCCAGACTTTCCGCACGCCGGCCGTATGCGCTTGGCTCACGAACACTTGTTCGAGATTGAGATAGGTACTTCCGTTCCTCCGAATGATGCTGCCGGGCCATTGCGAATCAGCGATTGCAATGAGCGCGCGGTTGTATGTGCCGTGAGTCGGATGTGTGGGGCTGTGTTCGAAATTCTCCGGAGCTATCGAGAACAGCATTACCATGCTGATGTCGCGAGGCGAAATGTCTCGTGCCCGAAAGCGATTGACGATGAAGTCGACGATGCTCACGAATGCTCGAGAGCGCATCCCGCTGATGAAGAGACGATCAATGAGCGAATCGCGAGCGGCATGGGCGGCCACGAAATGCTCGCCACCAGAGGCGATGATGACCGGACAACCTGCCGCACTCATCACGAACGCCTCACCTTCGTCGAGAAAGACACCGTCGGCATCGAGGTTGTGTTGCCGGAAGAGCTTCACGTTTCCGAGCGGGATGCATTCCTGCAGTTGCCAGGATTCGACGATCTTCGCGCTTGCGGGTCCGACGCGGGGAGCGTAGGCCGTCTGCACGCCGAGGGAGCGCAAGGTACGGCCGACGCCGTGCGTCAGGCGTTCATGCTCTCCCTTTGCGTCAGGGGCGCAATTCTTCTGCAGTGGAGAAAGTGACCAGCTGCCGAGATAGTGTTCCCGAGCATCTTTGGGTCCGAAGATGGCAATGGTCGCCTCGGATTGGCCGATGGTTCGCGTAAGCTTGAGGGGCATGACCTACTCCTTCGTTGGGTGGGGGGATCAATGATTCCGCTTGTGAATGTACCATATTTATTACGTAAATCAATGTAGGGTCTTGCAGCGAGTGCCTGCAGTCATACTTTGGCGCCCGTCTCGTTTGGTAGTAGAGTAGCTTTATGGGAACACTTTCTGTCGTCGCGACGCCGATAGGCAACTTAGAGGACATCACGCTCCGTGCACTTCGTACGCTCAAGGAGTGCGATGTGATATATGCTGAGGACACGCGCGTCATCTCGAAGCTTCTTGCACGGTATGAGATACAGAAGCCGCTCCAACGGCTTGATGCGGCGACCGAAGCGGCGAAAGCGGGAGAGGTCATCGAGCGACTCCAAGCGGGGGAGCACGTCGCGTATGTCTCAGACGCCGGCACACCGGGCATCTCCGACCCCGGGACACGTCTTGTGGCGGTAGTGCGCGAGCAGCTGCCTGAGGCAGTGATCGAAGCGATACCGGGTGCTTCGGCGCTTACGGCGGCACTCTCGATCGCCGGTATCGATACGAGCGCGTTCACGTTTCTTGGCTTCTTGCCACACAAGAAGGGGCGACAGACGGCGCTCAAAGAGGTTGCGGAGAGTACCATCCCAGTCGTGCTCTACGAGTCGCCGCATCGTATCGAGAAACTGCTGCAAGAGTTGCAGACACTTACTATCGCGCGCGTGGTCATTGCGCGCGAACTGACGAAAGTGCATGAGGAGATTATTTCGGGAACGGTTGCTGAGGTACAGGCGCATTTTGCTGCGCACCCCGACACTATCCGTGGCGAATTTGTCGTGCTTGTCGAGCCCTGATATACTTTCCGTATGTCCCGCACGAGCGCTCTCATTACTCTCGGTATCCTCATTATCTTGGCGCCGTTCTCTGGTCTCCCTATTGCGGTGCGTTCGCTCCTCACCGCCATTTTTGGTCTCTTCGTACTCGGTATTAGCCTCTCGCTTCGCCGGCACGAAGTGCACACCACCGAAACTGTTCCGGGCGTCGAGTAACTATGCACGAATAGGACGGCCGCGTCGCATCGGCGACGCGGCCGTTTGCTATACTGCAGAGTAATGGAGAATCCCGAGCGCGTTACCTACTTCGCTGCG
Source organism: bacterium (assembly GCA_021824605.1). GTDB lineage: Bacteria > Patescibacteriota > Minisyncoccia > Phycocordibacterales > Phycocordibacteraceae > C7867-001. The sequence goes on along the minus strand of JAKAKH010000030.1, from coordinate 7,939 downwards.
ACTGATTCGCGCGGCAAACACGTTCCTTTCGGCATCAAGTCGAAGGACAGAGATCGTCATATGTATGTGATCGGGAAGACAGGCATGGGGAAGTCGACGCTACTTGAGAATATGGCGATTCAAGATTTGCGGAACGGGGAGGGGCTCGCCTTCATTGATCCGCACGGCGGCACAGTCGAACGGCTTCTCGAGTATGTGCCTGAAGAGCGCATCAACGATGTTGTGTATTTCGCGCCGTTTGATATGGAACACCCGATTGCGTTTAACGTGATGGAGGACGTCGGGTACGACAAACGCCACTTGGTCGTCTCAGGTCTCATGGCCACTTTTAAGAAGATCTGGGAGGACGCGTGGAGTGCGCGTATGGAGTACATTCTTACCAATACGCTGCTCGCCCTTCTTGAGTATCCGGACGCCACGCTGCTCGGTGTGAACCGTATGTACACCGATAAGGCGTATCGGCAGAAAGTGGTCGATAATGTGAAAGATCCGGTCGTGAAAGATTTCTGGACAAAAGAGTTCGCAAATTACGGCGACCGCTACACGCAAGAGGCAACACCGGCTATCCAGAACAAGATCGGGCAGTTCACCGGGAATCCGCTCATTCGCAATATTATCGGGCAGCCGAAATCTTCATTCGATATCCGCACAATGATGGATGAGAAGAAAATACTCATCATCAACCTTTCGAAAGGGCTTGTGGGTGAGACGAATATGCGCCTCTTGGGCTCGATGCTCACGACACGTATCTTCCTTGCGGCGATGAGTCGTGCCGACCTGCCAGCTGATAAGCTCGCGAAACTCCCGCACTTCTATTTCTATGTGGACGAATTCCAGAACTTCGCGAACGAGACATTCGCGGAGATTCTCTCTGAGGCCCGAAAATATAAATTAAATCTCGTGATCGCACACCAGTACATCGAGCAGATGGAAGAGGAGGTGCGCGACGCTGTGTTCGGCAACGTCGGGACCACTGTTGTTTTCCGGGTTGGGCCGTTTGACGCGGAAGTGCTCGAAACTATCTTTCTGCCGAAATTTACCAAGGAAGATATTGTGAGTCTCGATAAGCGCCAGGTGTATATGACGCTGATGATCGATGGCGTGGGTTCAGCGCCATTTTCGGCAGTGACAATTCCGCCGATTGAGCAGCCAGCAGTCTCGTATCGAGACGCGATCATCACGGCATCGCGTACGCACTTTGCGGCACCGCGCGCCGGCGTTGAGAAAGCAATTATCGATGAGCTTATGGCGAGCGCCGCTTCTGAGACGCCCGCAGACGCGCGTATGCGGCACAAGCCGGTGACAAATGGTCGCGTCTCGCACGAGCCAAAGGCGCCGGAGCGTCCCACTCCTGTGCAGCAGGAAGTCCACGCCGAAGAGAAGAAGCCGGCTGCACCGGCCCATGAGCCAGTACTGCACGAGCACCGCGAGCGTCCGCATCAACCTCATATCGCCGCACATCGTCCGGCGGCACCAGCTCGATCCTCTGAAGACTTGAAGGCTATACTCCGCGCGATGACGACAAAGACCTCGCATGAGCGAGAACAGAAGCAGACCGGGCAGCAGCACTCCCTCAAGGGGGCGCTCGCGGATGTGCTTGAGAAACATCGACCGGCAACACCACCTGCGAAAGAAGCAAAGAAACCATTTGAAATCCCCGAAGCGACGCTCCGCAGCGTCCTCAAGGGGGATGCATAATCACTATACCTATGCGTCACGCCCTCTATACTCTTGTCGGACTCATCGTACTCGCCCTTCCGACAGTTGCAGCGGCGGCGCTGATAAATATCAATACCGCTGACGCGACCCTCCTCGACACGCTCCCGGGTATTGGTCCATCCTACGCGGCACGTATCGTTACCTACCGCACCGAGCACGGTCCTTTCGTGCGTATAGACGACATTCAAAATGTGAGCGGTATCGGTCCGAGCACATATGCCGGTATCAAGGACTTCATTACGGTTGGTGATACCGGAAGTGCGGCAGAGTCGGCGGCAGTGTCGACAACGTCGCCACCAGTCGCCGCCCCGTCGGGGAGTGCGCCGACCTATGTGCCGCCGCCGTCAGCAATTACCGTGCACCTCCAAGGCAGTACCGAGGCACTGCAAGACGTGGCGGCGCATTTCACTGCGCGAGTTACCACCAAGGGCGACACTGCTGACTCGGCAGCACATATTGCGTGGAGTTTCGGCGATGGTTCGAGCGGCGAGGGAAGTGCGGTCGATAAGACGTACCGCTACACGGGGACGTACCTGGTAGTCGTGACAGCGACTGATGGTTCTGCGACTTCCCGCGACGAACTGTCGGTGGTGGTGCAGAGAGCACAGGTACACATCTCGGCAGTGTCTGGCGAGGGAGTGACGCTGACAAACGATGCCGATACGCGCCTCGATCTCTCCGGGTGGCGTTTACTGGCCGATACCGGGTTCTTCCATATCCCGCTCGGCACAATTCTTTTGCCACATGCGAGCGTTCTCTTTCCGGATTCGATTACGAATCTCCCTTCCTCGCTTGAGGTTACGCTCGCGTATCCAAATGGAATTGTGGCGACACAGTATCAGCCGGTGCTACCGCCAGAACCAGCGGCGGCCGATGCTGCGTATATGTTTCTGCAACCTCAGGGGGCAGTCGCGAGTTCTAGTGCTCGTCAGGGAACAATGGTCGAATCACTTACTAGTACTGACACGAACACATCCGCACATGAAGCAGAAGCAGTGAGCGCCCCCGCGGTAGCGACCGAGCTCGCCACCGCGGGGGCGGCATTGCCTCCGCCAGAACCAGTGTCCTCCCAAACGACCGGCATCTTCCGCTCCCCGTGGACGCTCGGTCTCCTCGGGGTGATCGCGCTTGCCGGAGGCGCGTTCATTCTGCTCTAACGGGACTCGCTTGGGGAAGAATTTTTTTGAGAGCGTTTCGCTCCGCTGCACTTGGCACACTCTCAAAAAGATTCTTCCCATCGCTCGCATTTATTCATTTTTTGTACTACCCTCCTATAGTATGAGCGACAAGAAACTCATCCTCGTCACCGGTGGCGCAGGCTTCATCGGTTCACATCTCTGTGAACGTCTGGTGCAGGACGGCCATAAAGTTATCTCGCTCGACAACTACTTCACCGGGAGTCGCGAGAATCATATTCCTGGCGTGGACTATCGCGAAGGGCACACGAAGGACATTGAGAAGCACGTTCCAGAGACGCCCGATCTTATCTATCACCTGGGTGAGTACTCGCGTGTTGAACAGAGTGTGCTTGAGCCCGAGCTCGTTTATGACCTAAACGTAATCGGGACCAGGGCTATGCTCGATTTCTGGCAGAAGCGTGGTGGGAAGTTTGTTTACGCTGGTTCTTCGACGAAGTTTGGCGACGGCGGCTCGACTCGAGATACATCTCCATACGCGCGATCGAAAGCGGAGAATTCCGAGCTTGTTCGTGCGCAAGGGGAAACGACCTCACTTCCGTACTCGATAGCATATTTTTACAATGTATACGGTCCTCGTGAGCGCGCGGGAGTATACGGCACTGTCATAGAACAGTTCAAGCGCATGTATCTATCGGGTGCACCATGCGCCGTCGTCTCACCCGGTACGCAAGAGCGCAATTTCACACATGTCTCTGATATTGTGGATGGTCTCGTACTTGTGGGAGAGCAGGGGGAGGGAGATGAGTACGGCATTGGAAACCCAAAGGCCTATGCGATCTACGAGGTCGCAAAATACTTTGGTTTTACCAGTGACATAATCATGTTCCCGCCGCGTCCAGGGAACCGCATGTCCTCAAGTCTCGATTCGTCGAAGACGAAAGCTCTCGGATGGATGGCAAAACGCGAGTTACCTGCATACATTCAAGCATTCACGAGCGAATTCCCGCGGGGGAAGAAGAGTGATGCACGCATTCTCGTATTCGCAACGACTATGCATCCGGTCGCAGGGCTCGCAGAAGAAGCGTTCCTACAGTTGGCTAAAGTGCTCCCAGACGTACAGTTCGATGTTGTTACGACTCGCTTTACACAAGAAGAATCTTCAGTATTTCCGCCAAACATGCACGTATACCGCATCGGCATTGGATACTCCATAGACAAATTTCTTCTTCCCTTTCTAGGATTTTTTGTAGGTCTCAGACTCACGCGGAAACATCGCTACTTGTTCGTGTGGTCGCTCATGGCGAGTTACGCAGCACTCGCGACTGTACTTATACGTACATTTACGAAGTTATCGACCCTCATCACACTTGCGGACCAGAACCTCGATGACCTCGGGTTCGTGCAACGGTTCATATTCGCACACCTGCTTTCTGCAGCTGACCAAGTGTACGGAACACATGGAGAACAAGAGTCTGCGGCTATGCATGCGAGCGGAAAACGTTTGCCTCGCAATAGCCTTGGGGAAGGAGATGCGTTCGCGAACGCCCTCCGTTATGCGTACGCCGATCTCGTCCGTCAAGGTATATGATCAAGAAAATACTCATCTTCTCGCTCAACTATTATCCGCGATTCATCGGCGGAGCCGAGGTGGCGATTAAGGAAATAACTGATCGCATCTCTCCAGACGATATTGAGTTCCACCTCCTTACACTTCGCGTCGATGCTGCGCTCTCGAGAGAGGAACAGATCGGGAACGTGCATGTACATCGTATTGGTATGACTCGTCACGCACCGACGATTCTCGACTTGCAGAAGTTTCCGCTCAAGCTCACGAAATACTGGTACCAGATTGCCGCCGCGTTCGCTGCATCGCGATTGCATCGCACCCATCATTTTGACGGCATATGGGCCATGATGGCGCACTCTTGTGGTGTACCAGCCGGCCTCTTCAAGACGTTTCATCCTGAAGTGAAGTATCTCCTTACGCTTCAGGAAGGCGATCCGCCTGCGTACATCGAGCGTTTAGCACGGCCAATCTGGCCACTCTTCAAGCGGGGATTCACCAAGGCTGATGCACTGCAGACTATTTCCCATTTTCTCCTTGCATGGGGTCGCCGCATGGGTTTTGAGGGCTATGCGGAGGTGATACCGAACGCAGTTGATACGAAGCACTTTGCACAGCTATATACAGAAGAAGAGGTCGGCAGAATGCGAGAAAAGCTCGGAAAGAAAAGTGACGATATTTATCTTGTGACGACGTCGCGACTGGTGCAGAAGAATGCGGTCGATGAAGTGATTCGCGCGCTCCCGCTCCTACCGGCAACAGTACAGTTCGTTGTCTATGGCATTGGTCCAGATGAGGCGCTGTTGCGGGCTCTTGCAGAGCAGCTCGGTGTCGCGGCACGAGTCCAATTCCGAGGGCAGATTGGCCACGCCGAGATGCCGCTCGCGCTGAAGAGCTGTGACATCTTCATTCGTCCATCGCGATCAGAGGGGATGGGGAATTCGTTTGTCGAGGCGATGGCTGCCGGATTGCCGGTTATCGCGACCCAGGAAGGCGGCATTGCAGATTTCCTTTTTGATGCGAAACGTAATCCAGAGAAAGAAACGACCGGCTGGGCCGTGGATAAGGAATCGCCCGAGCAGATTGCTGCAGCAGTGGAAGACATTCTCGCGCATCCCGAGCAAGTTGCGCGCGTGACGGCGGCGGCGAAGAAGATGGCGCTCGAGAAATACGACTGGAACCTCATCGCGTCGCAGATGCACGTACTCTTTAATCGCCTGCTTGACGCGCCGCGAAGCTAGATTATAATGGCATTATAATCATAACGATACTGACTATGGCAGCGACACAAAAACTCATTAAAGTTGGATCTTCAGTTGCGGTAGTCATTCCGAAGCATCTGTTGGGCGTGCGTGTAGCGGGGGCGCCGATTCGTGTGGCTCGCGGCTCGCGGCCAAATACGTTCACGGTGCAAGTGTTGCCCGAGAAGAAGGTCGCGCCGCTTTCGTCCCGTGAGAAGCACGTCCTTTCCGTGACGGACGCGTTCATTAGTCGTTATCGTGCCGACCTCAAGCGTCTTAAAGATGCTTAAGTATCTTTCGGAGGATGAGATCCTGCTTATTCACAGTCGAGTAGTCGACGAGACTGGAGGCCTACAGGGTGTTCGCGACCGGCATGCAATAGCAAGTGTCGTGGGGCAGCCGCAGCAAGTAGTCTTTGGGAAAGAACTATATGCGACCTTGTTTCTCAAGGCGGCAGTGTATGCTCGCAATATCATCGCGCACCACCCGTTTCTTGATGGAAACAAGAGAACGGGCATTACGGTCGCAGCAGTATTCCTGGAAGAGAGTGGATATCGAATTGAAGCCCGAGAGGGCGAGTTTTACTCGCTCGCATTGCATATTGCCGAAGACAAGTGGGAGTATGAAAAAATCGCAGTATGGTTTGAGACGCGTGCAGTGAAGCTGAAGATAGTAAAGAAATCGGTAGTTAAGAAATCGGCGAAACGAAGCGCGAAGAAGCGTTAGAATAGGGGTATGAAACTCGTCATCGCGACGCCCTTGTATCCGCCTGAGATTGGTGGCCCGGCGACCTATGCCAAGTTACTTGAGGAAGGATTACCCCAGAAGGGTATTGAGGTCGAAGTAGTGAAATTTGGTGAGGTGCGCCATTTGCCGAGACTGATTCGGCACTATGTCTACTACCAGCGAGTGCTCGAGGCCGCGAAGCGAGCCGATGTCATTCTCGCACTCGATCCGGTCTCGGTGGGGCTCCCGGTGATGCGGGCGGCACAGAAGGCGCAGAAGCCGTATGTCGTGAAGGTGGTCGGTGACTATGCGTGGGAGCAGGGGCAGCAGCGTTTTGGGGTGACAGCGTCGCTCGATGCATTTGTGAAGACACGACAGACGTCGCTTGCAGTGCGCACTCTTCAGCGGATACAAACCCGCGTGGCGCGGAGCGCCACGCGGGTCATCGTGCCAAGCGAGTATCTGAAGGGTATTGTCGTTGCTTGGGGCACCTCCGCTCGTAAGCGCATCTCTCGGGAGAAAATCGAGGTTATCTATAATGCCGTCCCCCTTGAGGGGTTGGGGGTCGTTCCACGGCCTATCGCGACGCTCCCACGGCCGCTTGTCGTGACAGCGGGGCGGCTCGTCGCCTGGAAGGGTATCGACGGGGTTATTGCAGCAGTTGCCGACTCGCCGGGGGTCTCTCTTGGTATTATTGGAGATGGGCCCCTTCGAGCGACGCTTGAAGAGCAGGCGCATGCGGCGCTCCCGGGGCGGGCTGTGTTTGCCGGGGCACTCACGCATACTGATATGCTCGCGGTGCTCGCAGCTGCAGATGTCTTCGTGCTCAATTCCACCTATGAGGGACTCTCGCATCTTCTTATCGAAGCGCAGTCACTCGGGGTACCGACTATCGCGACGCGTGTGGGCGGCAACCCTGAGGTAATCACCGATGGAGAAAATGGCCTCCTCATACCGGTGAACGATGGTGCGGCACTCACAGAGGCAATCACCAAGCTTGTACAGGACGATGCTCTCCGAGCCCACCTCGCCACTGGTGCTCGTGCCTCGGCACAGCGCTTCTCCATTGAGACGATGCTCGCCACAACCGCCGATTTCTTCCAAAAAGTATGAAAGTACTCTTCATCTCAAACGACCCCACCATCTTCGACGATGGGAGCGCTACGCGCGCGCGTATGCGCGCATATGCGGGTGCGCTTGGAGAGCTGCACATTATCTCTCCAGCGAAGAAAGGGGCGATATATATACAAGAAGGGAATCTCTTCCTCTATCCGGTGCACGCATGGAAGATCTTCCGTATGTATGTGCTCGCGCGGAAAGCGCGCGGGATTTGTCGCGAGTATGAGATCGAGCTTATCTCGACACAAGACCCGTTCGAGCAGGGTCAGGCTGCACTTTATGCGATGTTTGGTATCCCGACAAAACTCCACGTGCAGGTACACACCGATTTTCTCTCACCAGGATTTCTCGAAGGCGGTCGGCGCATACGCTTTTTAAATACGCATCGTCGGAAAATAGCCGACCACGTCTTACCCCTTGCTTCGGGTATC
>JAKAKH010000007.1 GCA_021824605.1 bacterium | reverse complement strand
ACCCGATGATAGTAGATTAATGAATTGTCGCAGGTACAGAGGCGCCACAACGCCAGCCACCTCAATGGTGATTGCTCCAAAGACCGCAAGCCCGAGAGCCCATGGGTAGGCAAAAGCGGCCTTGCCATACGCCCGCACGACCGACCCTACTCGGGCCGACTTTTCCATCTCAGAAGACATAGAGTCTTATCGTACCACTCCCTTACGTTGCCTGGAATGAGGCAGTGGCAGCTGACACTATTTAATTCCCGTTGCGCATAAGCATACGCCCCAACTCATCCTGATCAAGTCCCGTATCTTCTCCGAAGAGGATGAGATTTATGTTTCCCTTGTCAAATGTTTTTTGAGCCATTGCGCTTATATCCTGTTTATTGACAGACGCAACTATGTCCTCGACAGTCTTGCATCTTGGGATCTCTTCTTGATCTAGAATACTCTGCGTCAAGATGCTGAAGCGCCCATCGTTACTTCGCCAGAACGCCAACCTATCGTCAGCCCACTTATTCTTCGTATTTATGAACAGAAGTGGATCAATTTTTCCATCCTTTAATTCGCCAATCATGCTACAAATGATTTCGAGCCACAACATGATCTGTTCTTTACTCACATGACTCTGCAGAGCGAGATAGCCATTATAGATACCCTGACTATACGTAACCTTAAGATCGTAGATGCCCGCCTCTCTGATCTTTTGCCAGAAATTTTTTCTATCCTTGTCCCGAATGATTTCAACCATCAGTGCAAAAACAATCTTATCTCGTAGGCTTGCTGACCGGCTGATGGATGGAAATGTCATTACCATGTAATTGCCAGACAGGCCTGATTCTTTATAGGTCTGTATTTGAGAATCTGAATACGTCGGTTTTGGAAAGACCGCAAATCCTTCTGGCAAATGTAACTTGAGCAATGAATCGCTAATGGCGGTGCACATATGCGAGTTCGACTTTGTTGCCGACACAAATATCTCTACATTCTCTTTTGTAAAGATATTTTTATGGTAAGCGACGATGTCCTCGATTTTCAAGTCTTCCAATCTTTGAAGATGGTCGACGAATGACCGTCCATTCGGTTCATCAATATATCTGGTCTTTTCGATTAATCTCTCCAGTTTTAATTCTGTGCTATTCTTTTCTTTTTCCAGTTCGTTGATGATCGACTTCTTCTCGTAGTCGAATATCTCTTGATGAGAGAAATCTGGGTTCGCAAGTATAGCAAGGAATTTCTGTATAAAATTAGCGAGAATTTTTTCGTTCTCTGATTCTAAATAAAAGACAATATAATAGTCGTTTATTTTTGCATCAAAAATTACTCCTCTCGGGAGCTCTTTACTTATAAGCGTAGCGAGATAATGTTCCAAGAGATGTCCAACACCGGCCTGTTCTTCTTTTTCGGCTAATGCTCCTGCCTTGATATACATATCAACGAATATCTTTTTAGTATGTCTTGGCAGATACAAAAAATGACAGTCAGGCTTCCTATTGAACTTGATTACCGGCCTCCTGTCTTTGAATGACCAATACAAGTCTGACAGCTTCTTATTGAAATTCATCAGAGACATTGTATAAAAAAGGGCGAGTAAAGTCCATTGATGAACTTTACTCGCCGAAATGGGCCTGAATTACTTGCTGCTGTCGTCGCTACCGCGATTACCGGATGTGTCCGCCTTGGATCCGTGCCAGCCTTCCTTGTGTTGTCCATCGGTGCCGGTTTTCGACCACGTGTGCTCGTGGTTGTTGGAACCATTGTGTTCAACACGGTCCGAAGAGACATTCCACGACTGTCCGTACCACTGCGGAACGTTCCGCTACTGTCGCTGAATTTACTCATAACTCTCACCTCCTTTCCGCTCTAGTTGAGCAAAATTTACAACCAATATGACGGATCTCGTCCAGTGACCCTTTCCACGAGTGTCGAGGATTCACTCACTTGCCTTCTAAAGAAGGCAAGTCGCACGAGATCGTAGCGTTTGCCATGGAACAATCGGTGATCCACGAACCTTCCTTCCTCGATGAACCCTCCGCTCGCGAGTGCATGGAGGGACTCGGTGTTGTAGTTATAGGCCTCGGCATATACCTTGTGGAGACTATGCTCACGGAAGAGGTATTCGAGAAACACGATCACGGCTTCCGCGCCATAACCGTTATTTCGCCACGGTTCGGCGATAAAGATCGTCACGAAAACATGACCATCAGTTTGATTTAAATTGTAGGAATAAATCGTACCGATAAATTCACTCTTTCGCTTAATCAAGAATTGACGGTGTCGGTCTTTCTTCAGATCAGACTGTAGTTCAGTCCGAAATTCTTCAAGAGAAACAAGGTTCCGGCGAGTTGAACACAGCCTGATGAAGTCGCTCGAGTTCCGCCAGAGATAGAGCGTTGATACATCTTCTTCCTTGAGCTCGTGAAGATCAAGCGATCGCCCATTTAAGATTCGCATGATGCCTCCTGACAAAGATCGGCTGATTCACATGAATCAACAACCGTTTTTATAGTATCACAACTCTACAGGAACGCAAGTTTTAGATTTGAAAAAATTTCCGGCTAAATATTCTTTCATTATTTCCATGGAAATGCCCTTGTCTGGCTCATTAATGATAGTCTTAAGCCAAGCAGTTGCTTCCGCGTCTTTACTACGCACGAGAAAATAGAGTAGGCGGGTGATTCGATTTGGATTATCGGCAATTTGATATTTGAGCGCCTTTTCAGAAAATTCCTGAGCTTTTAGCTTATCTTTATCACCCCAAATTGCATACCCAGTAGCGTGATGGTACCAAAACCACAAAATATCTCGTAGATCATCATTATCCTCTTGATCCAAGACAATCCCGCCATCGAGTGCGCTTTCAACTATTTCCTTCACTTTATTCAGAACAAGCCCAGAGTTCTTATAGTCCCATGCTTGTGCGGTTAAGAGCCTTTGATCTTCCTCAATGAATTTACGTGCGAGATCACCTGGAGAAGATACTTGAAGGAGTGCGTATGCTTCTTTAAGGGAATGAAATACGGGGTGATCGTTCATTGGCTAATCTTACTCTGCCGGAAATTCAGCGACGAACGTCGAGCCTTTCCCCGCCCCCTCTGAGTCAGCATGGATGGTGCCGCCCATAGCCTCAGTGACTTGTTTCGCGATGTAGAGCCCATACCCCGTCGAGTGCACATTGATCGTCTGTGAATCCTTCCCGTGACCACCTTCGGTAAAGAGACGTTTCTTATCCTCTTCGGTGATACCCACACCACTATCCTTCACCGCGAAAACAACCTTGCCATTCTCTTTCTTGAGAGAGACCGTGATTGAACCTGACGGGGTGTAGTTAATCGCATTATCGATAAGATTGCGCAGCACGTGGGTATTGATCTGCTCTTTATCCCCCACGACTTGATATTCCGCATCCTCTGCAGCATACGAGAGCACCAAGCCCTTCTTCTCCGCTGCTGGTTTCGCTCGTTCGATCACGCCGGCAACGAGCTCTTTCATATCAAACGGCTCTTTCGTATACGTCACCGTTCCCTTCTTCAAGTTCGACGCTTTCAAAATATTCGACACCGAATCGACTCCCTGCCGCGCCTCGGTGAGTGCGCGTTCAGCAAACCCTTTCGCGGGGTCAGACAGGGCACCAAAATCGCCCTCCACAAGCTCGGCGAGCGCACCCTCCGCCTTCGTCAGGAAACCTTTGACCTCGTGCCCGATGAAGTGGATGAGTGTCTCTTGCCGCTTGTTAATTTCTTGTAATTCCCGTTCGAGTTCAAACTCTCGCACCATACTCTTAAGAAGCCACATTCCTGCAATAAGTATAAGAATGAGCTCTGTAACGCGATAAAGCACCTGCCCGAACGTGCTGGACAAAAGAACATCAAAGAATGTTGCTGTCGCAAGTATGAAAGTCATGGCACCGAAGAACGCAACCCGCGGATTAAACAATCGATACTGCAGGATTGCATAGGCTGTCCCGACAATAAAAGGCAAAAAGAAAAGACCTCCATATGGCACAAAAATCGGATCATTTAAAAATGCTGGAAATATCAACTCAAAAACAACCAGGAAGACAAAAGTTATGGAAAGACCGGAAAGTACGAACTCGAACTGACGTCTCTGTTCTCCTTTTGCTTTCAGAAATTTCAATCCGAAATTAAAAATTGCAGCAACAACATATCCGAGAACGGTGACTGCAAAAATCACGATACCTGGACCGGTTTGTGTACTGATTGCGTAATTCGTTGATATGGCCGACCTATATACAAATGAAGTAAGAGTTGTAATGGAAACAAAAGAAGTCCATAAGATAAGAGCAAGAAATGTCCTCTTTTCAATCACAGACCTTGATTCTGGAAACTGTATTGAAAGTAACAGAAGCGAAAAGACAAGCCAGCCGGCGCAAAAGATAACTAGACGGATTGACCAAAGAAGATTTTCCGGATTTGTGACACGCGCACTTGCGAAATTCGCCAGATTCCAAAAGATACCAATAACTGCAAATAATAGGAAAAAACGTGCGGTTGAACTTTTTGGTTCTGAGAAATATATTGAGTACCCAAGCGTGCCAGCGCCTGCAACTGAGATGCCGACCCACAACAAATCTAAGTTGGTAATTGTGTTCATATTTATGAAACGGGAGAAAGATTTCTGGAGAACGAGAATGAGTAGCGACCTGAAGGAAGATTGCGTCCCAGAATTATTGCTTTTGCAGCATAACAAAGTGCCGCGCCGCGCAGGAAAGAAGATTCGGCAAGTTGTGGTATGCCTGCAAGAGCTATTCCGAATGACTCAAACGAATCATTTAGACGGGAATCAAGATACTGAACTCCCATAAAATCACGAGCGAGGTGTGCCTTACTGCGTTTCGAAAGTGTTTTAATCATTGGATCGTGAATAGCAGAGATTATTGTCTCTCTGAGAAGACCATTCAAAATGGGTAGATCTGGCTCAAGATCATATCGTTCGATGTCAAGCAATATTCCCTCCCCATTCCCAGTAACCATAACAACCGGGATCTTTTGTCGACGAGCCTCTTCACGAACAGCAATCTTAAGTGGAAGTGCATCCATTTCTTCGACAAGAAGATCAATCTTTGGTTCACTTAAGAACGAACCAACCGTGGATGGTGAAAGACCCTTATCGTGCAATTCAATCTCATAATAAGGATCGATTTCGAGTATTTGTCGAGCGGTAAGCGTTGCCTTGTTCACTCCAAGATCAGGAAGACCGGCACGGAATCGATTTAGATTAGTCAATGAGAGAGTATCGAAATCCGTCAACTTCATCGCATGCGATCCTCCCTCAAGCGCAACACAAACTGCACCCGGGTTACCAACGTTAAGTCCCGCAAATCCAATGCGAGATGCTGCAAAACGCTTTTGCTCCTCTACTGTAAGCAATTCATGATTTCTATTCGTACGCAATTCAAAGTAAGCATCGGGTCCAACAATCCGGACTAATGTCTGACGCCATGGATACTCGACCACTCGTTCTTCTGGATCATCAGAGAGCGGAGCTGGGGTCTGTCCTGCCGCCTGAGGATCACGTATCTCTCGAAGCTCCATGATTTGTTCATCATATGTATCGACAAAAACATATCCCTCTTCACGAAGGCGTGTTATTTCGCCCGCGTCTTCAGTCTTGCGAGGATCAAAAATCCGAACGGAGAAATTGCTTGTCATGATTTCATAAGTTTATCATCAACTGATATTCGTGGAGTCATCCACGAAGCTTCCCCGAAAAGAGTTCCTGCCACAAAAAGAAATTCAAGTGGCTGATGGAGGCCGAAAATTTCTCCTACAGATTGGCGAGTATCGTCGTATTCGATTGAGGCGACAAATACCGCGTAATCGAAATTATGCGCTACGAGCGTGAGAGCTGCATGGGAAGCAGCGAAACCGACTGAGACCCAGCCATCTGGATAATCGGGAGCGCCGAAACCAAACGCAGCGGGTGCCGAAACTATTGCTGCCCTGTTTAGGCCAGCAAGCACCTTGCCCATATTTATAAACCGAATGATTTTTGGAAGTATCCAGCTCATTACCATAGATTGATTAAGCGAGTACCCGGGGATACCACTCTTTCGTGATGAATTATTCGGTGTAATCCACGCCGCCATTTCGCGACGAAACGCCGGATTCTTATATACGCGCTTCATGTTGATCGAAGTTGCCTCAGCAATATTCGCAAGGACGTCCCTGTTGGTAGCAATCGTAATTTCTGGAGAACCAAAGGGTGAACCCTCGGCACTAGCCGCTTCACCGAGTACTTCTTGCGGAATAACCTTCGGTTCAAAGTTGCCGCGACGATTCCTTCGTCTGAAAATCGCTGCGACAAGAGAGGGGGTACTTTCACTCTTTATTGCAGGAGAAAATGTAATCTCTGCAACACAATCATCCTTATTCACAGGAGTAATGTGTGGATTCATAGAAAGCCACGAACTCAGCGTCTCTATGTGATGGAGAAGAAATCCAATGCTGATATATGCGTATCGATTCACCGAATCCGAATGTGGAAACTTAATGCTTGTGTCTCGATAAACAAAAAGTCGATCACTCTCGATTTTAAATCGCCATGGCTGACTATTATGTGTTGAGGGTGCACGAGTGGCAGCCGCAAGCAAGAAATATATCTGTTCGGAAATTTCTTTCTGAAATGGAAATTTCTGTTCGAAATCACCTGCCGACGAAAACATCATAGACAAAGTTTAACATAAAAGTTAAACTGCAATTTAAATATGCTTTAGTGAGTCTAAAGAAATGAACCATCGTTGATGATCTAAAGTTCCTGACTCAGAAACTCCGTGGGCTGAACGTATGTCAGTATCGAACCAATGATACTAAATTATGCTAATGCCTTATCTAGAAACTCAATTGCCTTTGGATACGCATCGAGCTTATTCTGAAGCTTTGTAATCCCATGCCCCTCGTCTGGATATACGAGCAATTCAACGTACCTGCCTATCTCCTTAAGTCTCGCGACTACTTGCTCTGCTTCAGAAATTGGAACCCTTGGGTCATTCACACCGTGAATCAACAGTAGCGGCGCTTTTATATTTTCAATCGAGTGTATGGGGGAGATCTTTTCCAGAAACCCCCTATCCTTCTCTAGCGAGCCGTATTCAGCTTCTCGCAGTGCACGACGATACAAAGCCGTGTTCTCAAGAAATGTAACAAAATTCACGATACCTACTATATCGACTCCAGCAGCCCAAAGTCTCGGATAAAATGCCATACACGCGAGAACCATGAATCCTCCATAACTTGCTCCATATAACGCAATTTTTGCAGCATCCATATCAGGCATATCGGCAATATAGTCGCGTAATGCAACGATATCCTTCACCGAATCCAAACGTTTCTCCACATTATCGAGTGCCATGTATGATTTTCCGTAGCCCGAGCTACCACGTACATTCGGTGCAATCACCGCATATCCATTGTGTACTAGATACTGTATTACTGGCTGATATATCGGCTGATACTGCTCCTCAGGACCACCATGAATATTGATAATTACCGGGGTCTTCATTCCCTGCCTAACTCCTTTCGGCCTATAGACAAAAGCCGGGACTGAGAGCCCATCGAATGAAATGAAATGAATGAGTTCCGGATCAACCATTGTCTCAGGCGGGACGTCTTGGTGGCTATGAGTGAGCTGATGCGATTCTCCTGTCTGTAAGACAAGAATCCATATATCCGATGTCCGACAGGAGTCACCCAGACTAAACACGATTTGCAACCCATTCTCAGAAAATCTTGCTCTATAAATATTGCCAGTGGGCAAATGGCATGAATGCACTTCAAATCCTGAAGTATCATATATCATCATTCGTTCATATCCTTCCTCATTTACGATGACAGCTATATTCTTACCGGCCCGATCTATGACGGCGTCTTCGACGTCCCAATCTGGAGTAAGGACATGCTGAAATCTTCTCTCAGCAAGCGAATAGCGCGCGAGACCCTTGAATTCTCTATCTTGGTCCTGTACGAGAAAAAAAGCAGACTCATCAGGAAGCCAAAGAAGATTCGCGTAAAATACATTCCCGTCGTGCGGAGTGATGTACTCGACATTGTCAGTCTTAAGATTGTAAAGATATATATCTGTATTCGCTGCCGAATGTTTCTTCCGCGCAGCCACGTATGTAGCTTGCGGAGAGAATCCTTCTGCCACATACCACCCTCCATCATCGAAAATTCGGCGTTTCTTAAACGTAGCAATATTCATAACATATACGTCAAAATCTTTTCCATTTCTTTCATTTGATGCGAAGCAAATACTCGTTCCGTCTGGGGCCCATGCCCCAAAGTCATGTCTCACGCCAGGCCTTGCGGTGATGTCAGTGACTTGCCGAGTATCTAGATCTAGCAAATAGAATTGCGTCCGCTCGTTGCCGCCCTCCGCTTTCCCAAATATGAGCACATCCTCTGTCGGAGAAAATTGCACGAAAGAAACAGGGTCTTGGAAGTCTGTAAGCTGTTCAGGATCTTCATCATCAACAGACACAAGGAAAATTTGAGACGTGCCCGTAACGTTACTCAGGTACACAACTCGCGTGCCATCATGGCTAAAATTTGCACCTCCAGCAGATTTTACTTCTAGAAAATCTTCGATGCTATATGCTGTATTCATTTTATTGATTATAAACTTATATATTTTGAAACACTGTTAAAAAGTAAGGGCTGTTATCTTTCAAGATAACAGCCCTTCGGTCAGCGGTTAGTGCCCGCAACCGACGCCTTCACCGCCATTGCCGCAGCTGCCGTCGCCGTCGCAACCGCCGCTTGCAAACAGACGATCACCACCAGAGTCGATGCCGTCGCTATCGAAACCACCCATCGGAGGGGAGCTATTGCTCCACGGGAATCCATAAGTATGGTCCATACAAACCTTCCAAGGAAAACGACTGCCACTCGGTTACGGCCAATCCGTGACAAAGAACAGTCTGTACGTAGTTTGTTCTGATTGAATATGTTGTCAACAAAAAACAACCATTTTGAAGAAGCCGTCGAAATGAGAGTTAAAATGTCATGATAAATTGAATCGATTTTAAACACATATTGACTTGATTATATTCAATATTGTTGCTAATGTATGACAACAAATGGATGAATCAATTTTCTATCTGTTGGAACGGCATGACACCCCTCGTTAAACGGCTCTCAGCACTTGGACTTCCCGAAAAGGATGCGCGAGTCTACCTTGCACTTCTATCTTTTAGTGAAGCAACAGTCCAGACAATTAGTAAAGAGGCCGATATAAACCGCAGCTCAACTTACGTGGTTCTCGAACGACTTATTAAACGAGGGATTGTAAGCATTGGAGCTACTCATGGAATCAGAAAATATGTGGCCGCACCGCCTGAACGCCTTCTACAGCTAGCAAAAGAGCAGACCGAGAGACACGAGATGCTCAGCAAGAACCTGCGAAACATGCTTCCGACACTTTCTTCCAAACATCGCGGGGCGTATTATCGACCGAAAGTTACTGTACTTGAGGGGCGACAGGGTCTAATAGAAGGATTTGAAGACAGCCTTTCTTTAAAAGAAGGGCCCATGAGGGTCATTTCCTCCGGTCCTGATATTTTTAGAACTATACCAGAGTACTTGTCAACATACGTTCAAAAGCGTATGGAGAAATCTGTGAGTATGGTCGGTATTCACCCAGCAGAACCTCACAGCATGAACGCGTTCAAAAGCATGCCTGTATCTAAATCCCTCGACAAACATTACTTCATTCCCGAGGATAAATATCAGTTCCCTGCAGACCTTGGTATTTACGACGACAAAACAGTCTTTATGTCACATACATTCCTGTTTACAGCATTTGTAAAGAGTAGACAGATTGCTGAATTGATGAAGGTGATATTTGATCTTGCAATTAAAGAAGCTCAGGGGTTGGGCGAGAAATTTCCATGAGCAATCTACTTTCATGTCTTCAAGAATTCGGGCTTTCAAAAAAAGAAGCGGTCTTGTATCAAATATTACTTGATATAGGTTCTGCAGGCGCGCACGAAATCGCAAGGAGTGCAAATCTCAATCGGTCATCAACATACGTCCTACTTGAAGCGTTGATAGAACGAGGAATTGTAGAACAATCACAATACAATGGGGTCTTTAAATATCATGCAATCTCCCCAGAGAGACTCGTAGCGCGAGCTGATGAATTAGCACAGAATTCACTTCGTCAAGAAGAAGAAATGAATTCATTGCTTCCTGAACTTCTCTCAGTATCTGAAAAATTAAAAGT
Source organism: bacterium (assembly GCA_021824605.1). GTDB lineage: Bacteria > Patescibacteriota > Minisyncoccia > Phycocordibacterales > Phycocordibacteraceae > C7867-001. Next base: position 53,629 of record JAKAKH010000007.1, on the reverse strand, counting down.
TCAGCCACATATTTTATTTTATGAAGGAACTGGTGGAATACGCACTGTTAACAATGATTTATTGATGCAGCCACGAAGTACTGAGGTGTACGCATTCCTACCTTCACCAAAAGCATACTTGGATTCATCGTCTTCTTTTTTGAAGAGAAAAAATATTCTGTGCAGATATAAGACAAAGATAATTTCTCCTTATAAAAAGACAGTTGAGGATGTGACTCTCGATAAAAAGAGCAGATCGGAAGTACGATATGTTCCTGCTAACATATATTCATTCCCTTCTGAATTACGCATATACACAGATAAAATTGTATTCATTTCTATAGTGGAAGAATTCGGGGTGATCATTCAAAGTCGAGATGTAGCGAATGTTATGAAAAGTCTCTTCAGACTTGCGTGGGAAGAAGCAGGACGACTCGACAAACAAATACGAAAAAAGAAGAATTGAATTTTACTTCTTCACCCACTTCTGTTTGATACCGGAAGGAAAGAATTCTGGATCACCCATTGTACGAAACATGAGCTTGAAGAGCGGTCGATCATTTACGAATGAGGCGAGTTCTTTGTACTCCGAACTCTTGTCTCTAAATGCTTTCTCTATGGCGGCTTCTGCCTTGTTTATAAAAGCCCCCGGAACAACCTCAACACCTCTTTTCTGTTCAATATTTATTTCGAGGTATTGATTCTCCTTTTCATCGTACTTTGTCATGATCTGAAACTTGCCCGTGCAAAGGCGTTGCATAAAATCACTCATCATAACATCACGTAAATACTCAGGGTAAATCTGAAGTCCGTAAAGTGTTGTTGCGAGATCTGAACGTTCATATACATAGACAAACGGGAGTTCGTAAAGCGGGACGTCGCGTAGCTTAGCTTCTTTTTCGAGATTAATGCCTGATTCAGCAAAAATAGATTTCAATTCATCATAACTATGTACCCCACCACGATCACCAACAGCATAACGAATGAGCGGAATGGCACTGTACCCGGTAAGAAGAATTTCTCCTTCTGGCGCCTCAAATGAGACGAACGCTGGATTGTACTGCGCTAGAGTTGGAGTCTTCTGCACATCGCCGAAGATCCGCGTGAATATCTGCTTATTTTCCATTGCCAACCGGCGAATAAGGATTGCCGTAGGAGTCTCAAATGCCATCGCACCAATATCAGCCGTACCGTAGATATTCAATGTGTCGCGATACACATTCTTTATACCAACTTTCTGAGCCAAATAATCCCGAAATCGCTCCGAGAAAGCTTCCGCGGCAAAAAAGAGGCGCATATTAAGTGACTTGAGGTCAATACCTTCATACTCCGCCTCGTCAATAATATCCTTCACAAAAGGGGGATATCCAATAAGAATGGTTTGTTTGAATGAGGGTGCGAGTTCGTGGAGTGCTTTCAGAATTTCTGTTTTATTCACTCCGGCGGGAAGTATGGAGACAGGATATGCACGACGACTCGCAATATCAAATGCACGGTACGTGAGTGTTCCTCCAATCCACACACCCATCCCGAACCCGACAATGACAAGTGTCGGATTCTTCGGCCCCGGGGCATACGCACCATTCCCAAGAAAAAGCTCAGCGAGTATTGAGTATTCTTCTTCAAGGTTCGAGAGTCGCTGAAAATAGAAAGGTTTTCCGGTCGAACCGGATGTTGATGAAAAAACAGTGGGACGGCCAATTATGCCGTCCCAACAAAGTTTCTCAAGCGAATATTTTTTCAAATATGAAATCTTACTCGTCACTGGAATTTTTTCAAAATCTTCTCGAGAATGAATTTTTTCCGCTTTTACGCCATGCTCTTTTAAAAAATCACGGTACGCAGGGACCCTTTTCGCAACATCATGAAAAAGGGCCAAAGAATTTCGTGAGCGGAGACGCATCCACGTCAAGGAATCAGAGGTACGCACTCGCTCGGCCATACCACGCGCAACCGGTTTAATAAGTGCGGCGGGAAGTACTAACTTCGTCTTACTCAGACTCATTAAGCCTTATATATACCACGATATTCAAATTAATGAAAGTATTCTCGCAGTTTCTCAAGCAAATAAATTTTTGATTCTGGATCAGGCACTGCGATACGAAGCGTATCTCTGAGAAGCATTTTTGCTTCAGGAACATGACTCATCGGTTCTCCTAGAGCTACACGGATACCTTGCGCGAAGAGAGCGTCGCGAATACGCGCAGCATCCGGCACGCGCACGAGAGCAAAATTGGTCTCAGACGGATATACGATGATGCCCGAGATCTTCCTCAATTCCTGTATGAAATGCTCACGTTCAGCGATGACCGCATCGCGACGCACTTTCACTTTATCGGCCTGAGCAAGAAGAGTAAGTGCGGCAGTCACACTCTGATACGCTACTGGCCAAGGCAATATAATCTTCTCTATTTCCTTCACAATCTCTGGAGCCGCAATAACATACCCCACACGCGCACCTGAAAGCGCAAACGCCTTCGAAAGAGTACGGATGATAATCAAATTCGGTAACTCTGAGAGATATGGCAAGAAAGTTGTTCCTGTAGAGAACTCAAAATAGGCTTCATCAGAAACAATCAGAGCCTTACTTCTTCGTGCGGCAGCTACGAGCGCCGAAATGTCGGCTGCAGAGAGCGAGCAGCCAAGCGGATTATTCGGATGACAGAGAAAAAGTATTTTTGTCGAATCGCGCTCAAGCGCTTCTATTGTTTTTTGAAGAGGAAATACGAAGGAACCATTTTGTTCTTCGTATGCAATAGGCAGAATTTTTGCATCCACACTCTCAAGAATTGACTCGTAACAATAGAAAGTTGGTACCGGTAAAATTGCCTCTTCTTTTTTCGCATATACACGTGCGATATATTCTATTGCTGTCACCGAACCAGGGGTGATAAGCACCTGTCCTGAGGTAACACCCGCATACTGTGCGAGTGCGCCCTTCAACTCGTCATACTCTGGGTACGTTGAGAGCTCCTGCATTTTCGGAGCCTGCACAGCCCCAACCAACTCATCATCAAGCAGCCAGTAACTCTCATTTCGATCAAGTGGCATCATAGTATTGCTTCAATAGTATAGTAGAAAAAAGAGAAGCCCACGAATTATGGGCTTCTCGTGGGCTTGCGGGGTGCGGATGACCTGCGGAAGGCGGTATGATGCGGCAATCCAAGAATCGCCCGGAAACATTGATTGCATTGGTCGTGATCCCTCCTGGGCCGTATCCATTTGTGTCGCACATTCCTTACTCGAATTGGTCGCCCGCACTCACAGTACTTGAATGAGTCAGACATACGGAGCTCCTTTCTGTTGAGAAAATACCACAAATTATCTACTGTGTATAGGTGCGAAAACCGCTGGTCATCGTCGCGATGCCTGACGCGCCGATCGCATACCCCTCAAAAGCGGGGAGCCGCTCGATAAAGGCGATGCCCTGTCTCCCCATAGCAAAAGCTGCTGTTGCAAAACGGTCCGCCTCGAGCACGTCAGGACCAATGACGGTAATGCTCACGATATCCGTCAGCTCTTCTTCTGGCATATGCGGGTTATAGATATGCGCGCCGCGGATATACGAACCGGAGGTTGCAATACCCTTTCCTCGCGGATATACGACCTTCACAATTTCATTCGTATTGAATGGATTACGAATACCCACACTCCAGTCTTTCCCCTCCGCATTTGTGCCGCCCATCGCGATATCCCCACCTGCATTAACGAAGTAATTTTCATACCCCGCTTTCTGTATGCGTGCGGCGGTATTACGAATCGCCCAGCCCTTCACGATGCCTGATGGGTCGAGGTTCCCGTCAGGTCGACGGATATCGAAGTACCCCTGTGTCTCTTGCTTTGTCGCTTCAGCGATCGCAAAGACCTCGCGCATATCTTCACTTGCTGCCGCGAGCGTGACCTCACCGCGATTCATTTGTGCTATTTCACTGGTCTCTTTATAGGTGCTAAAACGCTCATCCACAGCCGCCAAATATGCAAAAGCCGCCTCAAGAGGCTTCGATACGTCTGTCCCGACGATTTCAATCTCAATGGGCATACCCATACAAAGACGCGTTTCTTTCATACCTTTATAGTACTCCACTCCTGCTGCTTTCCTTTCACGAAAATTATTCTAGAATGGAACGAATGGCCGATTCTACGATATCGCAGTCCCGCTTGGCGCACTTCTTTACCGCCAACACCATGAGCGCCCCGCTCTGGCTCGTTGTTCGACTCTATCTCGGCTATGAGTGGCTCACTGCCGGCTACGACAAGATTCTGAACCCAGCCTGGTTCGGTACCGGTGCAGGAGCTGCCCTCCGCGGCTTTGTGCAAGGCGCCCTTACGAAAACGACCGGGGCGCATCCTGACGTACAGCTGTGGTATGCCTCGTTTCTGCAAAGCGCTGTCCTCCCTCACCCCGTGCTCTGGTCAAACGCGGTTGCTCTCGGGGAGCTTCTTGTCGGACTGGGGCTTATCGTTGGACTTTTTACTGGTTGTGCGGCATTCTTTGGATTCTTTATGAACTTCAATTACTTGCTTGCGGGGACTGTGAGTATGAATCCGATTATGCTCATGCTCGCACTCGGCATTATGACCGCCCATCGTGTGGCTGGCTCCTGGGGCCTCGACCGATACGCACAACCTGCGCTCTCTCGCTGGTGCGCCTCAGTTACTAAAAAATCTGTCTAGTGCGTATGCGTGCCCTTCAGGAAGATTGGATTCGAGCGGTGCCGCGTTCACGGATGGCATATCCGACCGCCCTCCATGATCGTATTAAGTATGTGTTCTGGATGTTCTACACGCCACTCCACCCCTACCTCCGCGACCTCTCGACCTCTCTTCGCATTCTCCGCCATGAAGGACGCCAGGATTTCCTCCTCGGCATTCTCGATCCCGCACGGTCGCTGCAAGAATTTGTCGCATTCCTCGTTGCTCAAGGATTTGGGAATCACTTCATCGCCTGGAAAGACGACGACGAGATTGTGAGTCTTCGACGAACTGTCGGATTCAAGTATCAATACCACCTACGCATATTTAATGACGGCGAAGTGCGATGCCACTACGAATTCACTCCTGAGTACCGCCCGATCAAACATATGATTCAAGAAGGGTTTGAAGATCGCACGCCAGAGTTCAAAGCAATTGTCCAAGACTGGGTTATCCCCCCAGGTACCCCTGAACAACCAGCCTAACTATCGAGTATAGTTAGGAGTATGGAGCACCGAATCATACAGAACTTCGATTCACTCGCGACAACTCCCCTCCGGCATACAGCTCTCTCTCTCGCTGAAGCAGGCTACGCTGCTATTACTGTCGAGACAGCACTGCACGAACGAATCGTTCTCGATGATGCCGAGCTCACTATCGATGGCACCCCGTACCCTCTTGCGGGACGGCGGGTCTTTTTTGTTGGCGTGGGTAAGTGTGCCTTCGCAGCCGCGCACGCCATCGAAGAGATATTCGGCGATCGACTCACGGGCGGTGTCGCACTCGACGTCTCTCCCTTGGGAGAGTCATCCTTACAGAAAGTTGAAATGTACGTCGGGACCCACCCCCTCCCGAGCGAAGTAAACGAGCGCGCTACCGAACGTATCCTCGCGTTTCTCGCCGGTCGCGCTGCAGACGATCTCGTCATTATGCTCATCTCCGGGGGTGGCTCGACACTTCTCTGCCTCCCTCCGTCGCCAATGACCTGCACCGATGAGAGTATGCTCTGGAACGAGCTCACGGCACGTGGCGCAACCATTCAAGATATGAATACCGTCCGCAAGCATATCTCGCGAGCGCGCGGTGGCGGACTCGCGGCAGCAGCGTATCCGGCGCAAGTGATTTCGCTTGTCGTCTCTGACGTTCCTGGAAACGATGTCGAATACATCGCATCGGGACCCACTGTACTTGATACCTCGACCATCGCCGATGCTGACGCGATTCTCACTCGCTATGCGATTCCATCCTCGTTACGTATTAGCTGTATCGAAACGCCAAAGGAGCAAAAATATTTCGATCGTGTGACGACGACGCTCTTTTTAACAAACCAACACGCACTTGCGGCTATGCATGCCGAGGCGACACGACTCGGGTATATCGCCACTGTTATGAGTGACCATATCGCAGGCGATGTTCGTGATGTCGAAAAAACGATCCTCGAAACACTCCATACCGTACCCGCCAAAAGCGTCCTCCTCTACGCCGGCGAGACCACGGTGACCCTCGGTGCCAACCACGGAGCTGGGGGACGCAATCAGGAAATGGCCCTTGCCGCACTTGCAGATATCCACGACGACGAATTGATTCTCCCCTTTGCATCCGACGGTCACGACAATACCGATTGTGCAGGAGCGATTGGCGATGCCGTCACTCGAGAACACGCACGGACCCACAACCTCTCCATCACTGAGCATCTCGAAGGACACAGTGCGTATGACTTCTTCACTGCGACCGGTGATGCGCTCCTCACGGGGTATACTGGATCAAATGTGTCCGATCTTATTATCGCTATTAAAAAGTAACTATGACTGATCCTTTTATTCTCTGGTTTGAAGATATCAGTATGGACAACGTCGCGCAGGTCGGCGGCAAGAATGCCTCGCTTGGCGAACTCATCCGTGCCGTTGAACCAAAGGGCGTGCGCATCCCACACGGCTTCGCTATCACTGCGGCCGCCTACTACCACTACCTCAAGGAGACCGGACTCGATCTCTTTATCGAAAAGACCCTTGCCGGACTAAATACTAAAAATCTGAAAGAGCTTGCTCGCTGCGGCAAACTCATACGCGAGAAGATGCGCGTGACCCGCCTGCCGGCTGACCTCGAACAGGCTATCGTGACTGCGTACGAGAAAATGGAACAACAGTATGGGAAAGGGACTGACGTGGCGGTTCGCAGTTCAGCCACCGCTGAGGATCTTCCTGGTGCCTCCTTTGCCGGAGAACAAGAAACCTACCTCAACATACGCGGAGCAAAAGATGTCGTGCGTGCGTCGCTATGGACAATGGCCTCCCTCTTTACGGACCGGGCCATCTCGTATCGTGCTGATCGTGGATTCGATCATATGAAAGTCGCTCTATCGGTTGGGGTACAGAAAATGGTACGCAGCGATAAGGGCGCGTCGGGTGTTATGTTCACCGTTGATACCGAAAGCGGGTTCCGTGACGTCGTCGTCGTGAATGCTACCTATGGTCTCGGTGAAATGATTGTGCAAGGATTTGTGACTCCCGACGAATACCTTGTGTCGAAATCGAGAATCGGCAAAGTTGCGTCACCTATCATTTGGAAAAAAATCGGCACCAATGCAAAGAAGATGATCTATGCCACCGGGAAATCGGCAGTCGAACAGACCAAGATCGTCGCAACGCCGCCGAAGGATACCGGGCGATTTGTCCTCACGGATGAGGAGATCATCACCATGGCTACCTGGGGAGCTACGATCGAGACTCATTACTCAGAGCGCGCGAAGAAATGGACGCCGATGGATATGGAATGGGCGAAAGATGGTATCACAGGAGAACTCTTCATCGTGCAAGCACGCCCCGAGACCGTCCAGGCTGATCGCGATATCTCAAAACTCGTCGAATACACCGTCACTGGCCAAGGGAAAGAACTTGCGCGAGGTATTTCAGTTGGCGCGAAAGCTGCGACCGGCAAGACTCACCTTATTCTGAGTCCGAAACAAATTCGAGAATTCAAACAGGGCGAGATCCTGGTAACCACGATGACTGACCCTGACTGGGAACCTATTATGAAGATGGCGAGTGCCATTGTGACTGACGAAGGTGGTCGCACGAGCCACGCAGCGATTGTCTCGAGAGAGCTCGGTCTCCCTGCTATCGTCGGGGCGGGCAACGCTACCAAAGTCTTTAAAAAGAGCACTCTCGTCACGGTCGATACCACCGGGAGCGCCGGCATTATTACTGCCGGCAAAGCGAACATCACTGTGCGCGAACATGCTCTCGGGACGCTTCCAAAAACAGAGACGAAAATTATGGTGAATATCGCTTCACCTGATATCGCGCTTGAGAATTCATTCCTGCCCGTCTCGGGAGTCGGCCTCGCACGAGAGGAGTTCATTATCGCCTCACACATTGGCGTCCATCCGCTGGCGCTACTCAATTACAAAAAGCAGCCACCCAAAGTCCGTGCCGCGCTCGCACAAAAAATGCGCGGATGGAAGGATCCTGTTGATTTCTACGTCGACAATCTCGCGTATGGCATCGCGAAGATTGGTGCGGCTTTCGCACCACGACCCGTCATCGTTCGCTTCTCCGATTTCAAGACAAATGAATATTCGACTCTTCTTGGCGGAGAGCCTTATGAACCGCAAGAAGAGAATCCTATGCTGGGGTGGCGTGGTGCCTCACGCTACTACGACCCGAAGTTCAAAGAGGCGTTCGGTCTTGAGTGCCGTGCACTTGTGAAAGTGCGCACCGATATGGGACTCGATAACGTCATTCCGATGATTCCTTTCTGCCGCACAACACACGAAGCAGAACAGGTGCTCGCGAGTATGGCGGAATACGGTCTCGTTGCAAAATCACTTGCAAAAGGCGCTGAGACAACCACTCCGGTCTATATGATGTGTGAAATCCCGAGTAACGTACTCCTCGCCGAAGAATTTCTCGATCTATTTGACGGCATGTCGATTGGGAGTAACGACCTGACGCAGCTCACGCTTGGGCTCGACCGCGACTCAGGCATTGTCACCCATATTAGTAATGAAAATGACGAAGCAGTCCGTGCACTCATCAGCCAGGTGATTCGCAAGTGTACCGCCCGCGGGAAATATATCGGCATCTGCGGACAAGGTCCTTCTGACCTCCCTGATTTCGCAGCATTCTTGGTGCAAGAAGGCATTGAAAGTATGTCGCTCAATCCTGACTCCGTCGTGAAAACGATTGAGCACGTTGCAGAGATAGAGGAGAAACTCTCCCGCTAGCGTATGCGTCTCGACACAGTTCGTGCTCGTTCAATACTCGACACTCGCGGACGTCCCACGCTCGAAACAACTCTCATCGCCGGAGAACTCACCGCGACTGCCTCAGTCCCTTCAGGGAAAAGTACCGGGAGTCACGAGGCACTCGAATTGCGCGACCCTGACGGGAGTGTCGCACAGGCTCTCGCACATGTCACCGGAGAGATTGCCGGTGCCCTCACGTCGCGCGAATTCGCTACCCCTGACGAGCTCGACGCTACACTCATTGCGCTTGATGGGACTGAGAATAAGTCGCGCCTCGGCGCAAATGCCATTCTCTCGGTCTCGATAGCGACACAACGCCTTTTCGCCCAAGCGACAGGACAGCCACTCTGGAAAGCTATCGCGCTGCGCGCGAACACACCATCCCGAGCACCCCGTCTCTATGTGAACGTGATGAATGGCGGTGTCCATGCAAATTTCCAACTCCCGTTTCAAGAATATATTCTCGTCGTCGACGGGAAGACAAGCGACGCCCTGCCTCTTGCACAAGAAGCTTTTACGAAACTCGGTGAGCGGCTCGGCGCTGGTGTCCCAATGGGCGACGAGGGTGGCTACGCACCCACGTTTGACACTCTCGAGAAACCATTCGAACTTCTGAGCGATCTCGTGAGCACGCTTCCCGGTACCTCGATTGCTATCGATGCGGCCGCAAGTGAACTCTTCCAGGGCGGCCACTACCAGCTTCTCGGGAAGTCGTACACCGCCGACGAATTGGCAACGGTCTACGAGCAACTCATTTCGCGCTTCCCTTTCCACAGTATCGAAGATCCGTTCGCGGAGGACGCACATACCGACTTTACCGAGCTTACAGCCCGCCTAGGAGAGCGGGTACTCATCGTCGGCGATGACCTCACGGTCACTACGCCGGCACGCATCGCGAGCGCCCGCAGAGCAAGAGAAATTAATGCCGTACTTATTAAGCCAAATCAGGTGGGGACGGTGGAGGAGGCGCTCCAGGCTGTCCAAGCAACTTTCGCTGCAGGATGGGAACCCATTGCCTCACACCGCTCGGGCGAGACTGATGACACATTTATCGCTGACTTTGCCTACGGCGTCGGCGCCCATGGTATTAAAGCTGGCGGTCTCGGTCAGAAAGAGCGTCTTGAGAAATACGAGCGCTTACTCGCTATAGAACGCGAAACTGAAACGGTGTAAAATAAACGTATGAATATTCATTACTTTTCGGGCGAGGCGTGGGAGGAGGCATATGTGCGCGAAAAACTTACCAACGAACAGATTACCTTCCACGAGAAGCCGCTCAGCGCATACCCTGACTTAACCGATCCTGAGGCAACCGTCCTCAGTATTTTTATCGACTCTCCTATTGGCGAAGCAGAACTGGATCGCTTCCCGGCTGTCAAACTTATTGCGACCCGTTCGACCGGGTTCGACCATATCGATCTTGCGGCAACCAAAGCCCGCGGCATTACCGTAGCCACGGTTCCTTCTTACGGTGAAAATACCGTCGCCGAATTTGCGTTCGCACTCATTCTTGCATTGTCGCGCCGTATTCTCGAAGCTGAAGCACTTGTCCAGTCAGGGGCCTTCTCGCCAAGCGGGCTTCGCGGATTTGATCTTCAGGGTAAGACACTCGGCGTCATTGGCTGCGGACACATCGGTATGCACACCATTCGCATCGCGAACGGTTTTGGCATGAAAGTGCTCGGTTTCGAGACCCACCCCGACGAAGCACGTGCCCGCGACAACCACTTCACCTACGCTTCGCTTCCCGACCTCCTTGCGCAGTCGGACATCGTCTCGCTGCACGTGCCCTACAACCCACATACGCACCACCTCATCAATAAAGACAATATCGGTATGATGAAGAAAGGATCCTACCTCATCAACACCTCACGCGGCGCCGTCGTCGAGACAGAAGCGCTCGTCGAAGCGCTTCGTAATGGCACGCTCGCAGGAGCAGGACTCGATGTGCTCGAGGAAGAAGGCGACCTCAACGACGAGATGGTACTGCTCGCCCAGCCACACCCGAACGAAGCCGCGCTCAGGATCACACTTGAGAATCACTACCTTATCTCGCACCCCCGCGTCATTGTGACCCCCCACGCAGGATTCAATACTACCGAAGCAGTGATACGTATTATCAACACCACGCTCGACAATATACGGAATTTTGCTGCCGACACACCGACGAATATCGTCCCGGCTCCTTAGAGTCGACCTCGTACTTTCATGGCGTCCGTAATGCGCGTGAGCGCGAGGGCATACGCTGCCTGCCGCAGCGGTACCCCGCGTTCTGTGGCGAAATCAGCGACTTCGCGATACGCATGCCGCATTGTTTCGGCAAGCTTTGTCTCAACGATCGCCCGACTCCACCGCTCACCGGTACGATTCTGTATCCATTCAAAATAGGAGACGGTCACACCCCCGGCGTTCGCAAGCACGTCAGGAATAATGGTGACACCACGGGTGGCAAGCTCAGCGTCTGCGTCGGGGGTCACCGGACCATTTGCTATTTCCAAGATAATGCCCGCGTGCATATCTGTGACCGTTGCTTTTGTCACTTGCTCCTCGAGTGCTGCGGGAACAAATAGATCCGCCTGACTCTGCAGTACCGCTGCTGAATCGGCTCGCTCTGTTGCCGCTACCGCCGCATCGAGCACTGAACCCGCCTGCTCTTTGACCGCCAGCACCGACGCAATGGGAAGACCCTCTTCCCGCAAGAGTGTGCCTTTCGAATCCGCAAGGGCGATAACTCGAGTCCCCATCTGCTCGAGGAGGCGCGCCGCCTGTGCTCCCGCATTCCCCGCTCCCTGCACTGCCGCTGACAGTCGAGTCGCATCGAGTCCTCGATCTTCAAGAAAAGCACTGAGCACTGCCACCGCACCGTCTGCGGTCGCCGTGTCGCGCCCGAGACTTCCGCCGATGGAAAGCGGTTTCCCCGTGATCATCGCAGGAAGACTCTTACCCATATGACGCTCATACTCATCAAGCATCACCGCCATGATCTCTGGTGTTGTGTACACGTCTGGCGCGGGAATATCCGTATCGGGACCAAGATGCTCAGCAAAGGCACGGACATACGCCCGCGAGAGTGCTGTCACCTCGCTCGAAGACAGTTTTTTCGGATCAACAGCAATACCCCCTTTCGCACCCCCAAGCGGGATGCCGACTACGGCGCATTTCACCGCCATCATAGCGGCAAGCGCGAGCACTTCGTCTTCGTCAGCACCGGGGTGGAAGCGAATACCACCCTTGTATGGACCACGCGCATTATTAAATTGGACCCGATAGGCCGGAAATGAGGCAGTCCCACCCGCATCAAGCGGAATAGTAAGATCCGCTCGCAAGATACGATCGGGTTTCTGAAATGTCTCCAGTTCTGCATCCGAGAGACCGATTAGCTGTGCCGAGGCACGTAAATTTTCTTTAAAATATTGGAAGGCAGCCATAGTGAAAATAATTAGTGAATAGTACCTATGGTACACCGGTCCGCGACGAATGTTTCCTTCTCCGGGGTATACTACAAAGACATGGAGGCGCTCAGCCAGAAAACTGATGAAGAGCTTGCTGCACTCGTCCAGGGAAAGAATGAGGACGCGTTTGGTGTACTTATGAGTAGGTACCAACCCAAGCTTCTGCGCTACGGAAGAAGATTCCTGCTCGATGTGGCACCTATCGAAGACGTCGTGCAAGAAGTATTCATCAAAACCTATCAAAATATTCAGGAATTCGACACGACGCGACCGTTCTCGCCCTGGATCTACCGCATTGCCCATAACCTCTTTGTGAATGCGCTCCGATCGAACAGTCGTCAGCCCTTCATCGCCGTCGACCTGGATATGTTCTCAGCCCACGCCGCCTACGAGATAGATCCGGCAGGCGACGAAGAGCGCGAACAAATGAAAACGCTTATTGATACGGGTCTCAGTGCCCTTGTACCAATCTACCGAGAAGTTATCATTCTCTATTATGTCGAGCAGCTCGAATACCAAGAAATCGCGGAGATCCTTCACGTGCCTATCGGGACAGTTGGTATCCGCTTGCGTCGCGCTCGTGAAGCCTTAAAAAAATATGTTACCGGAGAATGACATCCAAAAGAACGTGCTCGAAGAGATCCGCAAAGGTGCGGTGCTGATGCGTCCACGTATCTACTTCATACTGCGCGCCGCCCTCATTGGCATTGCTGCCTTTGTGCTTCTTCTCGTCGCTCTCTTCATACTCAGCTTTATATTCTTCAGCGTCCGCGAAAGCGGGGTGCAGTTCCTTCTTGAGTTCAGCGAACAAGGTCTCGCGACATTTGTCACACTCTTCCCGTGGCTCACGCTCCTTATCGTATTTGCACTCTTTGTTCTGCTCGAGGCGCTACTCCGTAACTTTAGTTTCGGATATCGACTCCCCCTCCTCCGCATTTTCTTGTGGCTACTGGTCGTTGGTCTTGTGGGCAGCACCCTTCTCGGCTTCACTCCGCTGCATACATTCCTCCTTTCAAAGGCAGACAACGGCGAACTCCCCCTTCTCGGAAACTGGTATGAAAGTATCCATGACTCACACCAAGATAAGGGAGTCTATCGAGGCGAGGTCACCAATATTGCGCCATCGTATTTCACTATTTCTCACAACGACAGCGACCGTGATAGCGACGAAGGAACTTGGTCGATTATTCCTCCCGACGGGTTTGATCTCGGACAGCTTTCGATCGGTGACAAAGTCTACGTCGCCGCTCGGGTACGAGGCGAGACCATCTATGCGTACGGTATTCGCATCCTTCCAAAAGATGAATGAAATAAATGCCACCGTTCGCGTGTATCTATAGAGTACTTCTATGAGTTTTTCTCAAGTTAGACCGACCCATCCGGCGCCTCGCAAAAAACTATTCCTCTCTCTCGGGTTTATTGTTGCGTCCATAATTTATGTGGTATGGCAGCATACCCTTGACACAACCAATGCCTCGCTCGCCACTCTTTCGTCCTTACGAGGAACATCTTCTGCTGACATTGTGGCGACAGGGCGATCGTATCAAGCAGCAAACGATGCACTTTTAAAAACACTTGCGCAGTTAACCAGCTCAACATCGCAACCCCAAGCTGAAGCGACGCTCCCCGTCACCCAGCCAACCACTCTCCCGTCACACACCCAAACTCCCTCACCCACTCCGACACCAACGCCGGTGCCCACGCCTCCCAAACCCCTTGGAAAATATGTCGATGGCTCGTACTCGGGAACTCCCGCTGACGCCTACTATGGCACTGTCCAAGTACAAGTCATTGTAAAAAACGGGCAGCTGGCAGATGTGCAATTCCTCCAGTACCCAAACGATCGCAGTAATTCGCGCTACATCAACAGCCAGGCGATGCCGCTCCTCACCCAGGAAGCCATCCAGGCACAGAGCGCGCAGATAGACGGCGTGTCCGGGGCAACCTTTACCAGCCAAGCGTTCCAGCAATCCCTTGCTTCTGCGCTTACTCTTGCTAAAAGATAATATGAAATTCGTCGACGACTTCCTCAATAAAATTACCATGTACCGCCTGGTGCTGTACTACCTCATTACTCTGCTCGTTGCAGCAGCCGTCTTCGGATTCTTTACCCTCCTGCCCTACAGTCCGGGTGACCTCGCTTTCTCGACACTCCTAATTCTGGCGACAAGCTGGGTGACAAATATGCTGTTCGTGAAAGGGTTCGGGGCGATGCCGAATGTGGAATCGGTCTATATTACCGGCCTCATTCTCTCCCTCATCATCACGCCAGTTGCTCCAACCAACTACGCCGGTGTCGGATTCCTTGTCTTTGCCGCCGCGTGGGCTATGGCCTCAAAATTCATTTTCGCCATTGGGAAAAAACACATTTTTAACCCAGCCGCATTTGGCGTCGCGCTCGGCGCCATCGTACTTGGACAGTCAGCCACCTGGTGGGTCGGCGGGAACCTTCCTCTCTTACCGCTCGTCGTACTTGGCGGTCTCCTCATCGTACGGAAAATCCATCGATTCGATTTAGTTATCGCCTTTGGTGTCGTCTCTCTCTTCACCATCATTCTCACGGCAAATGGCGGCAACTTTATCACCGCAGTGATGCAAACGATCCTCCACTCAGCCATCTTCTTCCTCGCATTCGTGATGCTCACAGAACCGCTTACGATGCCTCCAAACCGACTCTCGAGAATCATTTATGGTGCATTGGTCGGCTTCCTTTTTGCGCCGAACATTCATCTCGGTTCGTTCTACTTCACTCCAGAGCTTGCCTTGCTTATCGGCAATATATTCGTCTATATCGTAAGCCCGAAAGGGCGATTCACTCTCACACTCCTTGAGAAGCGAGAACTCGCGACCGGGACATTCGAATTTGTTTTCGCTCCTGATCGTCCACTCACGTTCCGTCCTGGACAGTATCTCGAATGGACACTGAGTCATCGCTTCTGTGATGACCGTGGCAATCGTCGCTACTTCACGATCGCCTCTTCGCCGACTGAAGAGGTCGTCCGACTTGGCGTGAAATTCTACAAACCCGCAAGCACATTTAAGCGTGCGCTCTGGGCAATGGAGGAGCATGATACGCTCTCGGCATCCCATATCGCTGGAGACTTTGTCCTTCCGCGAGATGCAAAGAAAAAACTCGTCTTCATTGCCGGCGGCATTGGTGTCACTCCTTTCCGAAGTATGGTGCAGTATCTCATCGACACGAAAGACACACGAGACATCACCCTCCTCTACTCAAATAAAACAGCTTCTGAAATCGCGTATAAAGAAGTCTTTGATGCTGCGGGGAGCGCGATAGGATTGAAGACCGTATACGCTCTTACGAATGAACCGAGCCCGGTACCTGGTACCTATGCTGGTACCATTACGAGCGACCTTATAGCCAAAGAAATCCCTGATTATAAAGAGCGGCTGTTCTACATTTCTGGTCCTCATGGCATGATCGACGCATTTACAGTCGCCCTGCGTGACATGGGTGTATCCCCGCTCCATATAAAAACCGATTACTTCCCTGGCTTCGCATAACCCGACACCAAACACTTCGGTGGTTACGCGTGTCCGCTCATTGGAGAAATACGCACTACTGAGAGGAATACGGAGAGCACGAGTGGGCCGAGTATGAATCCCAGCGGACCGAAGTATACAAGTCCACCCAAAATAGCGAAGAGTACGAATATCGGTGATACCGCTAACCCCTTACCAAAGAAATACGAGGTGAGAATATTGTCGACGAGAATCACCGCAATACCTCCCGAGAGGATACTACCGATGACGCCCGCCATATTCCCCATAAGGTAGAAATAGACGGCTGCCCCCAGAAAGGCAAAAGCAGTACCGAGACCTGGTATCGCTCCTGCAACACCTCCGAGCGTACCCCAGAAAAGGGCGTTCGGTATGCCAAAGAGAGTAAACGCCACCCACATACACGCGGCACGAATCACTACGATAAATAACGTACCCCGTACGACCGAACGAATCGTGAGATACATATTCTGCAAGATTTCATCCGTCACCCCTTTTCCAAAAGGACTCAAGTCTACAAATGAAGCAAGAAGTGCACGTCCGTCACGGAGGAAGAAAAACAGCGACAAGAGCATAAGGAAAGCCCCAAAAAATACTGAGAGTGTCTGGTAGACAAGTGATCCTAGATTGCTCGAAATAAAGAGGATCACGTTCTCAACTGCCGTATGGATATCGAATACGAATCCTGGAACCCATCGCTGCAGCGGTACTTGAATCACGTTGCGTACCGCTTCCACATACGACGCACCATTCCCCTGGATGCCCACGAAGAGATTTTGCGCCTCTTGGAAAATTTGTAATCCAAGGAAGAAGAGCGGCACCACGAAAAATATGCACAAGAGCAAGACCATGATTAACGCGGAGATGCCACTCCTCCCGCCGAGGATGCGCGTCAGCTTCTCGTGAGGACCATGCAGCATGACCGCAGAAACCCCCGCAAGTGAAAGCACCGATAGAAAAGGACTGTACACAAAGAAGAGGAGAAGCGAGACTGCAGCAAAAAGCACCAGGAGAGGGATAGTTCCAAAACGATGTGTATCCATATCCATAGCGTACCACATGGTATGCTACTCACACGTAACCCACCAGTATGGAACCATCTGCTACTGTTCGAAACACGGCTCTCGCCTTCCTCAAAGCACATATCACCGGCGCGCTCGCGACCGTCTCGCCAGAGGGAACGCCGCGAGTACGAACTATCTACTTCGCTTCCGATGATTCTTTCTCAATCTATTTCGTGACCCACGGAGACACTCGAAAATGGGCCGACCTGCAAACCAGCCTGCAAGCCGCCTTCACCGTATCAGACGAAACCATTCCTCAGACCCTCCAGATTGAAGGTACGGTCTCAAACCTGACAAAAACGGCGCTCATCGACCCTGCGTTAGTCGACCTCACTGCGGTACTCCTTTCCAATACCAATTACTTCGCACCCCTTACACGTTTTAGTCCTGCCGATATGGTGTTCTTGAAGCTTACCCCTCACTGGGTTCGCTGGGGCGACTTCTCTCAAGGAAACGGCACAAATGAAGTGTTGACGGAGATCTCTCTCTAATCCTGCTCGACGAATGAAACATTCCAACGCCCCGGGCGTATATATACCTGTACGTACAGTGTTATCAATTCAAGCATCCAACTCATGTCTATTCTCTCAAAACGTAACTTTTCTGCCCTACTCGTAGGGTCAGCACTTATCAGCTCCGTCGGCCTCGCAGGAACCGCATTTGCGGCTGAGGAACCGACGCCACCATTCCATCGTCCCGTCGTTGTCGGTACTGTCTCCGGAATCGCAGGCACGACACTGACGGTTGATTCGAAAGCATGGCCACGCGCAGCACAGAAAACAGAGACGACCTATACCGTCCAGGCCGCACAAGCAACCGTGACGAAAGAAGGTCTGAATTCTACGCTCTCGGCAATCGCCATTGGCGATCGAGTGATGGTAGAAGGCACGTTGAGTGGCACGACCGTCACCGCAACCATGATTCGAGATGGGCGGGCAGGTCATTGGGGCAGAATGTTCGGTGAAACACCTGACATGGACATTGCCTCACATACTCCGGCAATAATCGGGAATGGACAGCCAGTGATTGGCGGCACCGTTACTGCCCAGAGCGGCACCTCACTCACTGTGACCAATAAAAGTAACGTCACGTACACAGTCGATATCAGCTCTGCAAAAGTAACAAAGACCGGTATCGCGAATGCCACCAGCACAAACATCGCCGTTGGCGATACCGTTATCGTCCAGGGCACGGTGCAGGGTACGGCAATCACGGCAACTACAGTCATTGATTCCGGCACGCTCCAAGCACCAGCAAACGGGACCACTCCTGCCCCGGCGCATCGAGGATTCTTTGGTCTGATCGGCGGATTCTTCTCCCACATGTTCGGATTCTTCTAGTCGCGGCATTTCGCGCAGATCACACCGGCCGTCGCGACTCCACTCGCGACGCCGGTGTGATCTATTGCTCCTGTTGAGCATGCCCGACTTGCATACCCCAGGGGGGTATGTGCTATACTCCAGGAGTAGCCCCACAATATGTCCACTACCCATCACAACCTCGTCATACGATTAAATCGCATTGAGGGGCAGATCGCAGCCCTCAAACGTTCGCTCAGCACCGAAGATATCGACTGTGCCGGAACTCTGACCCAGGTCAAGGCGGCAACCAATGGACTTAAAAGTTTCGCTGAGGCACTTGCGCACGATTCTGCGAAGCGCTGTCTCAGCGAAAAGAAGGGTCCTGCTCGGCTCGCAAAAGAACTCGATATCATTATTAATTCAGCTTTTCATCTTTCTTAACTATGTTTGGATTCTCATTTGGCCCGAAAAATATTACTGTCCACGATGCTCACGCAACCCTTGGTACTGAAGGACACGTCCTTATCGATGTCCGCTCACGAGAGGAAGTGCGTGATATTGGTGTCCCTGGTGCTGTGAACATTCCCCTCGACCAGCTCGAGGCGCAAGCATCTCGTTTGGCGGGGTATACGTCAATTCACGTTATGTGCCGCTCTGGCGGCCGAAGCGCCATGGCAGCAAACCTGCTTCACGGACTCGGTATGACCCAGGTTATGAACGTCTCAGGCGGCATCATTGCCTGGGAAAACGCAGGGCTCCCTACTACCTAACTTCCCTCCCCATGCACATACTCCCCTTCCACGCGCAACGCGGGTGTCTGTCCTACCTGGTTGTCGATCCCACTTCAAAAGAAGCACTTCTTATAGACCCCTCGGTAGAAATAGCGAGTGATCTCTACCTTACTGCTCTCAAGGAGCAAGGGGCCACTCTCCGCTATATTGCAGAGACGCATACCCACGCTGATCACATCTCGTCTGCAATACAACTTGCTGAACTAACTGGTGCAAAGATCCTTCGGCATAAAAATGCTCCCTCTCCTCATAAGGACGTGTCGGTAGCAGGCGGCGAAACACTGCCGCTTGGCGAGCACACCATAAATATCCTTGCGACACCCGGTCACACCAACGAGAGTATCTCGCTCCATATCGACGAAGCTGTCTTCACTGGCGATGCCCTGCTCATCGAAGGCACCGG
Organism: bacterium; assembly: GCA_021824605.1. Classification (GTDB taxonomy): domain Bacteria; phylum Patescibacteriota; class Minisyncoccia; order Phycocordibacterales; family Phycocordibacteraceae; genus C7867-001. The sequence goes on along the minus strand of JAKAKH010000007.1, from coordinate 34,182 downwards.
TCGCACTGATTTCCAACTTGGCGACAGCGAGGCACTGTACCACTCCCTCCACAACACGCTCGGTGCACTCCCTGATGAAACTGTCGTATACCCTGCGCATGACTACAAGGGTCGTACGGCTTCTACTATCGGGCACGAGAAAAGCAAGAATCCTCGCTTCCTTCTCAGTCACGAAGCATTCATCGAGACAATGAACGCCCACCACCCGCCCACGCCCGAACTATTTGAAGAAGCCATTGCGGCGAATACACGGTAGCGTATCAGGCGTACAAAAATACGAAAGAATGCGGGTGCACATCCTCCTATCTCCACATCACTCTTTCCTCTATACTACGCGCATATAGCTGACCTATGAATTCTGTACTGATTCTTATCACCGTCGCCGCCTTTTTTTCCACGCTCATCGGTGGCCTGTTTGCACTCTACTTAAAAGACAAACTACATCTCATACTCGGTTTTAGTGCCGGGGCTATTCTCGCGGTCGCCTTCTTCGACCTTCTCCCCGAGGCGCTCGCTTTGACTGAAAAAGTATACTCTGCTGCGACAGTACTCTCGGTGGTTGCTCTCGGATTTGCTGCGTACCTCATCCTTGATCGTTTTATACTCCTGCATGACCACGCTGGTGACGAAGCGCTGCACAACCACAAAGCGAACGCCGGTGCTGGGAGCCTCTCTCTTCACAGCTTCCTTGACGGCATGGGTATTGGTCTCGCTTTCCAAGTATCTCCGGCAGTAGGACTCATTGTTGCGGTCGCCGTACTTACGCATGATTTCTCTGATGGTATCAACACTGTGAACTTCGTACTGAAGCACGCGGGCACTCGTACTCAAGCATTCCGCTGGCTTCTCGTTGACGCATTCGCGCCAGTACTCGGTGTGCTTTCGACGATCTTTTTCGTACTTCCCGGAGAAACACTTGGCCTCCTGCTCGCGCTCTTCTCTGGGTTCTTTCTGTACCTCGGCGCAAGTGATCTCATCCCAGAGAGCTACCACTCTCATCCGAAGCGATGGACCACTCTTATGACCCTTCTTGGTATGGGCATACTCTACGTTGTTATACGACTTGCAAGTTTCTAGCCCCTTCTTTTTAAAACTCAGACAGGATGCGCATTACTTCTTCGCCGTATGACGTGCGCCGCCGTACAGAGTACGGCGGCGCATCGCTTTTCCTTGTTCACGCTTAGCCACCTCCTTAAGCCAACGTTGATCGAGTTTCGTTGATTCTGCCTCATTACAGATAAGTTCCCCATCTTCAGTTACTGCACACACTGCATATTCGGGGTTGTCGGGATGTCCTATCTTTCGCGAGATACGAAGAGCGAGCGGCAAAACGCAAGGGAGTAGCACTCGGTACGTCCATACCCGCCTAAGACAATTGACGGCAAAGCACTACGCGTGACTTCGTTCGAATTCCGACGAGGAGAGAGTGTTTGCACCCCAGAGCCCAAGCACCAGCACTGCGGCGCCAAGAACGAAGAGCGTCCAGGAGAGGGCTGCGCCCGTCAAACCGAAGAGTCCGACCACGGCGATACCAAGTCCGAGCGCTGCGTTGGTATAATCCTGCCACGTACTCGCACTCCACAACCCAAGCACCAACACTGCGGCGCCAAGAACGAAGAGCGTTGTCATAAGTGTGGCATCGGTCAGACCAAGAAACGCGACAATGGCTACTCCAAGCCCGAGCGCTGCATTAGTATATTCTTTCCACATAGAGAGCATAGTTACTGTTGCTAATAGTTCCCCCAACAGCACAAAACCATGGTATATAAATAGCCAATAATCGAAGCACCCATCTTGCCTCGAGATCCCGACCTCCTTACAGGATAAAATCACCTTCACAAAAGACAATCATTCTTGTCAGAAAAGACACTCGCCGAGAAAAGATGTTTCGGTACAAAACTCGTACGCTGCCTTCACGACGACGAAAATATCGTCATTTCTACACTACTCGCTGCTCTGCTCCCACAATCCTTCGAAGAATAGTTCAAAAGTGTCTCGAATATCCTGATCATCGAGGACAATCGCCGTCGGCATTCGTTTATTAAGCGTCACAATCGCAACTTTTGTTCCGTAGATGAAGAGCGCAGTCTTGATGGTCATTCCCTCGGGGGAATAGCGCGTGATGCGTGACTCTTTCGCGTCGCGCTCCTTGAGCGCCGTCGTCGCAACTGACTTGGGAACGATGAGACGAATGTGCAAGAAATGTCGTACCCGTTTTTCTATAAAATCTTCCGTGAACCCACGTCCGAGTAGTCGCTGCCACTCATCCCAGGGAACCATACCAAGAATATGCTGCCGCATAACAAGCATATCGTCATACATCATTCGTATCTCGTCAGTCCCGGCAAATACTTTGACGGAGGTCTTCGTACTGCTACCCTTCCGCAGACCAGACAATATCGGGAGAGCTGCTGACACACTCGCCTCGCGCTCCTGTAGCAGTTTCAATAACCGTTCCGGACTCTCTGCAACCCAATATCGATACCGGCGCTGCACGTAAAAATTAATAAGGCCATCCTTATGGAGCGTATCGAGAATGCTCTGTACACTCGACCGCGGCATCTTGAGTTTCGCGGCAAGGTCCGAGATATGACACTCTCCAAGCGACAGTGCAGCAATGTACACCTTCGCCTCCTTTGCGGTGTATCCAAGCTGCTCTATGACCTTCTGAGCGTTCATAGGCGTACCCCTAGTATACGCCCTTTCTCGTCGAGAAAGCTGTAGTTCTTTTCTGCAAACCGCTCGTTAGCCCAAGGCCTGTAAAACGTCTTCTGTTTTCCTTACAAGGCCGATACGTGGGAATATCTTTGTGACGGTCGCGATATGCTCTTCTGCTGACATGGCCGCCATCGCATCCTCGACGAAGATTTGGTGGTACCCGTACTCGTACGCGAAACGTGCCGTACTCTCGACACCGATGTTGGTCGAGATACCGCAGAGCACCATCGTCGTGATGTCGCGCCGCCGGAATTCAAGATCAAGCTCTGTACCATAAAACGCACCCCACTGATGTTTCGTAATCACGAAATCTCCCTGCTTCGAACCAAGCTCCGGTACAATGTCTGCCCACCCTGCCGGAGGTGTCGCCATCGCCATACCGGCATCGGCAAGAGGGTGCAGTGCGTCTTTCCCATCGGGCGATGGCGTCACTCGCACCAGAAACACCGGCATACTCTTCTGTCGAAACGCACCCGCAAGACGTGCAGCGTGCTCTATCACTTCTTCGGATGAGTGCGGGGCGACTTCGCGCTCGACAATACCTTTCTGCAGATCAATGACGACGAGCGCTGTTTTTGACGTGTCGATGGAAAGAGGCGGCATACCGTTACCCGGCGTAGTGTTCGCCCTCATCAGCCTCTGCTTCCGCTTTCGTTTGATGCACCGTACCCTCCTTGTGATTCGGCGGCGCATACACGGTGTAGAGCTTCATCGGCTCAGTCGCTGAGGTATTTATAATATTGTGTCGAGTACCTTTCGGAACAATGATCGCCGAACCCTCTGTAAGCTCGTGCTCAACACCCTCGAGTACGGTCTTCCCTGCCCCTTTCTCGACGCGAATAAACTGATCGAGTTCATGCACCTCTTCACCAATGTCCTCATTCGGCTGTAGGCTCATAACGACCAACTGCAGTCGTTCGTCGGTATACAGCACCTCTCTGAAATAATTGTTTGCGAGTGCACGTTCTTCGATGTTGGTGATGTATCCTTTCATATAGCAATATGATACCAAAGGTCTGTTCCTTGACGAGCTTTTCGACGAAAATTATTTCTCGTCCGTTGATACGCTTCGAATCTTCTCGAGCGCGCCGATAAATGCCTGCAGCTCTTCGTCTAAAAGTACTGCAAATAAGCCACGGAGACGTCGTCGTCCGTAGGCAATAGCAGACGCAAGCTCAGTCCTCCCCTTCGCAGTGAGTGCAAGCCGCAAGACACGATGGTCACGATCATCCGTACAGTGCGCGACAAGACCACTTTTCACTAAGCCACGAATGAGCGAAGTGGCCGAGGGTGCAGTGATTGAAAGGTACTCAGCAACATCCTTCATTTTCGAATCCGTGTGATCGGCAATGAATTTCATCGTCTCAATACGGAGCCACGACGAGGGATCAAGCTTCGTCCCACCAGCGAGTTTCGTGCGCATTCTGCCGCGTACCGCAAAGAACAGAGATATTGCACGCGCAATGTCTCGCGCACTCTGTGGTTTCTGTTTCGGAATAGTACGCGATGTCATAGTGCTATTATCCACCCGCAGCGGCCTCTGCACGCAACTCTGGTGGAATATCTTCGCCTCTCGCCTCTGTGGTGCGCAGGAAGAAAAGCGCAATGAACGCACCAAGCAGCATCGCTTCCGCGGCATACCCGAAGACTGTTCCGTAGGAGAGAAGCTGCGCTTTCATAATGATAAGTTGCGCGGCCTCAGCGAGGATCGCTCCCGTCGCACCGTGAATATGCGAATTCTGTGCAACCAGAAGGACGTTCGCATTCGTCGCATTCGCAAGAATGGTACTAAAAATGGCAATGCCAAATGCGCCGCCGATATTTCGCGTGAGATTCAGTAAGCCCGACGACATCCCGACTTCATGCAGTGGAACCGAGGTAGTCGCCGCACTCGTGAGCGGCGCCATCCCAAGGCCAAGACCCGCGCCGAAAAGCACGAGGGGAAGTATGAAATCGCTCGAAGTCATCGCAGGATCAAGATGCATCAAGAGAAACAGCCCGAGCGCTGAGAGTGCCATACCAAACGACACCGTATATCGGGGGTGAAACCGATTCGCAAGCCGGGCACCAAATGGTGCGAAAACGGGAAGCGCGAGCGCCATGGGTACGAAGAGATACCCGCTCTGAGTCGCGGTGTAATGGAGAAACGTCTGCGCAAATACCGGCAACAAGAGCATCGCTCCCATCATGCCGCCAAAAGAGATAAACGACACCACGAGCACTGAGACAATCACGGGATTCCGAAAGAATTTGAAATCAATAATAGGATGGCTGTGCCGCGTCTCCCACCAGTACACAAGGAGACCAAAGACGAGCGTGCCCCCGTAACACAGCATGCTCGTGCTTGAAAGCCAGCCCCAATCCTGCCCTCGGTCAACCACGAGCACGAGACTCGAGATCGCGCCCGAGAGAAGTACCGCGCCAAACCAGTCGAATGTTCCCCGCTCCCCGGGACGATCCTGCGAAATGAAGAGCAGCGTCATAATGAGGCCGGCGATACCGATCGGCAAATTAATAAAGAATACCCAGCGCCAATCGAAATTATCGACAAGGTACCCGCCCAGCAGCGGCCCAATAACCGCAGATATTGCAAAGGAAGACGACCAGATACCGAGCGCCTGCGCGCGCTTCTTCGGATCGAGAAATGACTTCGCGATGAGCGACATAGCCGTGGGATACACCGCTGCACCGACAAGCCCTTGAAGCACGCGGAAGAATATCAGTGAGTTGAGGCTCCACGAAAGCCCTGCCAGAATAGAAACGCCGATGAATCCGACAAAACTCCAAAGATAAATCACTCGATTCCCGAATAGGTCGCCGAGCTTCCCGAACACCGGCACGAAGATAGCATTGCTGATGATGTACGCGGTAGCAATCCATGCGGCTGAACTGACAGTGATACCGAAGTCACCCATAATCTTCGGCATCGCAAGATTCACGACCGTACGGTCAAGACCAATGAGGAGCGTCCCCACCATCACTGTCCCAAGCACCAGCCACGGCGACCCGCCGCGCGACTGATTCGAAGTGTCCTCAGGGGTGCCCGCCATAGCGTCCGTGCACTACCGCGTCGAGATCCACATGCGTGCCGACATGCCATTTCGGAGTTCCGGATACGCATTCGTATCAAAACGAGCTTTCACATCAAATTGCTGAACTTGGCGTTGGTCGGAGATATTGAACACGATGCCCGATTGATTACTGGTCGGTGCCACCTCATCAATCACGCCCGAGAACTGTCGACCACCAAACGCGTCCACCGTGAAGACGACCGGGTCGCCCACCTGTATCTGCGCAAGACCTTTATTCTCATCAATTCTCCCGACAACGCGAAGCTGCAGCGGGTCGATCATCGTCACGACCTCCGACCCCGCACCAATCTCGGCTCCGAGCACGTCATTCACCTGCACCACAAGACCTGCAACTTTACTCGTAATGACTTGTGTCCCCACGAGCGCTACTGGCTGATTTGCTGCAACCGTATCCCCCGAGTGCACATACACCCGATCGAGACGCCCTGGCGCAGCCGCAGTGAGCGTAATGAGTGGTGCCTCAATACTTGCCGTATCAATGGCGATACGATTCGCTGTCGAAATACCGTACGCAATTATTGCACCCGCAAGAATGATAGTGATACTACTACCAATAACGATGAGCTTTTTTCGAAGTGGTGTCATAGTAAATATTACTGAGTGGTGATGCCAAACGAGAGTACCTCTTGCCCGCTGGTAAGCCCCGAAACGATTTCGGTCATACCGGTAGCGCTCACAAGACCGGTTGTCACAAGCGTCTTTACGGGAGCACCGGTGCCGCGCTTCACATACACAAACGATTGTCCGCCATCGGTCATGATGCTGCTCGTCGGGACAACGAGCGCCTGCTCCTTACTTCCTCCAAGTGACTGGATCGAAACCAGTACCTGCCCCGGCACCACCGTCTGTCCCAAGTGCGCATTCAGCGTGACGACCGTACCGGCCACTGGTGCAGTCAGAACTGCATTTCGAATTGAGACATCCACACCGCTGAGCGTCGCTTGTGCCGCGTCGACTGCCGCCTGTGCTGCTGCAATATCATTTGTCGTCGGACCGGCTTGTGCGAGCGTAAGGACTCCCTCCGCAGACCGGAGCGCGGTTGTCGCACTCGTTATGGTATTGGCTGCTCCCGAGACACCGAGACGGGCGGTATTGATCGCCGACTGATATCCCTGCAGGGTTGTAAGTGGCAACGTAGCAGACGGCGTGCTCTCTGCGAGCAAGCTCGCAACGGTATCGAGAAAAGCAGAAATTTGCGCGAGATTCGTTTGAGCAACCGCAGCGCTCGCATGAGGATCCTGGGTCGCGAAACTTGTCGCACTCACCTCGGAACCCCAGTCAGCGAGCACCGCCTCGAGAGCGACCCGCTCATTTTGTACGGTGTTTTGCAGTGTCTGATCAGAGAACGTAAACGCAAGCGTCGCTGACGAGGTGCGCGGATTGAGGAAAAACTGATCGGTCTTGGTATGAATCGCATCGTCTGCAGTAATGTACGCACTTCGAATCGCACCACGCAACGCCTCCTCCGCCTGCGTGACCGCTGTCTCGTCGATCGTCAGTTGCTCAGGCCGAGTACCCGCCCGAAGTGCGGCAAGTCTCGCCTGCGCCGCCTCGAGATTTGCGACAGCTCCTGCTCGGGTCGCGAGCAGCGCTGACTGGTCGAGTGCGATAAGCGTTGCGCCCGCACCGACAATCTGACCAAGCTTCACGGGAATAGCCACAATCTGCCCAGGTACCTGAAACGACAGTTCAGAATTCGCGCCGCCAACTGCCGTGATAGGAGCGGTTTGTACTGCCACATACTGCCCTACTGGCAGAACGGTGCTCGTCCGCCACGCCATGCCGATAAGAACTACGGCAATAACGACAGCACCGCCGAGAGCCACTACCGGCTGTAAGAGATAGGAGAGGATGCGATGGAATCGTTCAGACATGCAGATGGTAATTAGTTAGAGTATCTAACCATATCACGCTCCTCCCCTCGTCGCAACTACCTTCGTCAAAATAAAAACCGCGCACTGTGTGCGCGGTTTTTATTTTGACGAAATACTAGTTATCGTGCGACGAGGTCGAGGAGGCGGTACTGTCACCAGTGGTCGTTACTGCCGTACCTTCAACGCTTGCTGACGACTCGGAAGAAGTTGAAGATGCTGTGACGCTACCTGTGTCACCATTCTCGCACTCCATCTCCATCTCGCGATCCATCTCCCTGAGCGTTCGCGGACCAACAACGCCAAAACCGGTTGTCGCTGGCGTACCCGTGGCCACAATACCGTGTGAGGACTGCCATCGCTGCACAGCTTCCTCGGTCATCGGACCAAAGTGGCCTGTGACTGAACCCTCAGGGTAAATGCTCTTGTCCTTCCCAAGGAACGCTTGGAGTCGTGACACCTCCGCACCAAAGACACCTGGGCGAAGATCACCGGAGACGACATTGCATCCATTTCCACCCATCAGTGTCCCGGAGATAGTCGGAAGCTGCACCGGAGGCTGGACTGCCGGCGTCGAGGTCGACGTACCCTCAAGCACCGACTGGACGTTTGCCACAACCGCCGGATCAGCGCCGAAAGCTTGGAGCAGATTTGTAATGGCACTGATCTGCGTTGCTGAGAGAGTAGCCGCCTGGGCAACTGGTGCCACGCTAAAAAGTGCTGCGAAGAAGACAGCACCAGTGGCTACAGAAACAGCACGAGAACGGACGAAGTTATACATACAATAAAGTAATACTAAACTTAATAAGTATCTCAGGATACGCGATTGAGTATACCACGCAGCAAGTAGTCACGACGCTCGGTAGGTGAGGTACGGCGTACCTACCGGTATTGACAAAAATACTAGAAAAGCTAGTATTTCGTTATGCATTTGAATTGCGACTATTCACGAATGACGATCGAGATCTCAGGTCTTGGTCTTGCTTGTGCATAGCCGCGATTTTTCTTCTCCACACCCTCTAACAATAAAGATACAAAGAAAAACCTCGGCTCTGCGGAAGCTGAGGTTTTTCTTTATCTTCTTGAGCAGAGCGTGATCTTTGAGAGGAATAGTTGTGGGTACTCATTATCCAACTCGCCATGGCTTGCTGTACTTGTCTCTCGGCGCAATGCAACGGGACTACATCCCCCTCTGCATGTCGGGAGTGAATAACCCAGAAGTGACGCGAGGGGTTGTATTGCAACCACCAGTAACACTCGAAACCGAATTCGCATGGTACGAAAATATCAGCAAGAGAGGTAATCTCATCTTTGCCATCCTTCTTCACCAGAAAGATTCGGCGGGCATCGTAACTGGATACCGCTATATCGGCCATACTGGTCTACACGACCTAACGTGGCCAGGCGGATACTGCGAAAGTGGGAGTCTCATTATCGACCCAACCTGCTTCGGCAAGGGCTACGGTACCGAAGCGAAGCTACTGCTCCTATACGAAGCATTTCGTGTACGCGGATTCCGTAAGGTCTGCTCGCGCGTAAAAGCATTCAATGGGAATAGCTGGGGTCACTTGCTGGCCTGCGGTTTCAAGCAAGTTGGTCGACATAAATCTCACCACTTCGACAACGGAAACTTCGTCGACAGTATTAGCCTCGAGATCTTTCGGGAGGATTGGGAACCAATTTGGGCGAACTACCAAAAAACAAAAAGTCTACCGAGACTTACAGACGAACAACATGCACAACTCGAAAAAGAAACGAGCATCTTCTAATGCTTGCCGCCCCAAGGGGCGGCTTTTATTAAGCAAGCTCCCAGGGAAATTGAAGAGGTCCTATATAAACTTTAGGACCTCCGAATTGATCTGCGGTGATATCAATAACCGTTCCATCGACAAACAGAAACGTATGATTATGTTTTCCATACTTCCCCTGAACTACTTCCCCTCCGAGCTTCTCCTTAAGATAGAGAGATGCGAGGCCGCAATTCCCATTCGGAAATATCTCTCTTGCTTTGGTTACAAACTGTACCGTATCGCCAACATCTTTATACCCCTTATAAAGCTCAACAAGTAATTCCTGATCAATCACACCGGCTTCAAAATCACTCCGAATCTTTTGTGCGACTTCTTGCATAATCAACAGCGTTCAAAGCCCTCCTTTGATAGACAAGGCCCGGGCGAGGATATGCTCGCCAACTTCGCCCCAGTCAAAGTACTGTTTGATGTTTTTTGGGTCGATGAGTTTAATCTCTGTCACACCCTCGCCATCACTGGAGTCAGCGTCTGCAACGAACGGTCCAATCGGTTCGACGATACAGACCGAACGCACCTGCACCGTAAGTCGATGTGGTTCAGAGACTTCTTGATAGCCGATGATGCGCTGTTTGAGCACGCGCATATTTGTTTCTTCGAGCACTTCACGTATAGTTGCCTCTTCAATCGTCTCGCCCGGCTCTACTCCCCCACCCGGCGGTGTCCAATATCCCTTTGCTTCTGAATACACGATGACGAGCTTATCGCCTACAAAACAATACGCATGGACGCCGTGGACCACTCGGTCACCAAGCTCATCAATCGATTCGATGTCTCGATATACCACCGGCACTATCCCCGACAGTCGGCTTTTCAATGTTGATTTTATTTCCATACGTTATTCTTTCGTTCTCAAGTATTCTATAAATCCTTCTTCATCTTTCACGTTATGTCGCATGACCGCTTTGTAGAAATCAGTACTGAGGACACCATCTCGATACCCCTTACCGTCTTTCCATATTTCCTTGAGTCTCAGAATGACGAGACGTTGTTCGTCGGTCATCGTATCGAGTTCGGTCGCATCGTAGTCGCCCACTTCCCCACGCTTTCCAAACCACATATCAATCTTCCACTCGCCAGAGGGTTGTGTCGTACGCATTCCGACATAGTACGCATGTGGAAAATTGATGCGATCTTTTCGGAAATCTCTTCGTAGCTCGCGATAGTTATTGAAATGCACCATCTGGATAGTCGGCATCTTCATGAGTGTCGGAAAAAGGTTTGCGACGGCACTAAGATCTGGCTCTTCCATCCATGCATGAATATCAATGTCCGGCATAATCATGAGCCCGTTCTTCACGCTCCCGACGACTTCTGGTTCGGAAATTGCCCCGATAACCGCGAGTAGGTCGAGTTCCTCTAGAATCCGCCGCGCCTCATCCTGTAGGGATTTTGCTCTGGTTATCAATTGTTCGTCGGTCATGTGAGTATTCTAGCAAATACGTTCGACCGTCTCACAAGAAATCGCAAAGAAGAGAGGCTTCTATATAGTTTTCAGCTCTTTAATGAGTGCCGTTTTATAAGTTGGGAAGTCTATTTGATGAGGCGACTTTTCTACCACCACGAGCTTTGATCGTGCAGCAAGATTAGCCGTTTCTTCACATCGAACTTTAATTTGCGGATAACCCCTGGCCTCTGCTTCACCATAAAAAATCACGGAAGAGATCCTGAGATTCTTCGCGATCTCTCTCCCGCTTGTCTTTAAACTGTACGCGATACGTCTTTTGCCAACATATTTCTTTAGCCAGGGCGTCATTGCCGAAACATCTTCTTTGAAGTCTGGGCTTAGGGAACACAAATATATTTTCTTTGGTTTCAGTGCATTAGCCGACAATAAAGCGATAACCGCTCCATATGAAAATCCCAAAATATAATTTTCCCCAGACTGATACTTCTTATACACTTCGATGAAATCTTCGACATATTCTTTCATGGTTCTACGTTCCCAACATATAGATACTTTTACTACCTCAAACCCTCTGTCTTTTAAGAGATTTCCGAGCCACACAAACGATTTATTACCCGCTTTTTGTTTAAAGCCGGGAATGATGAAAAATGTTTTACGGGAAGACATTGAGAAGATAATAACAGATTGCTGCGCGGCAATTGTCTAGATCGAATAAAAATAAAATAGAGGGAACATATTCGTCCCCTCCATGAATCCTTCAGACGTCGAATTCGTTATTTTTGATGCCGCTGACGAAAGCCTTCCATTCGTCCTTGTTGAAAGAAAGGGTTGGACCTTCGGGGTTTTTCGTGTCCCGAACTTCCACCATCTCCCCAACACGCACGGCAACACAACAACATTTATGCGTAAAGGAAGAGAGCTTGAAACCCTCGGCCGCGAATGGATTGTGACTCGATACAGGTTTTTGCGATTTTTTACCCACAACAAACTCCTAGGAAGGACACTGGCGTTGTACGGGAGAATCCTGGACAAGCACCACCGATGTCCATGCGAGATAGTAACACGCCATCAGTATTCGACAATACCTTATGATCTTATTGAGATATTCCTGTTCACCTATTCATTCAATCGACACAAGCTTCGAAACCTCACCAAACACTTCGATTCCTGGGTCAGAGACATGTATCCCTGCCCCATCCTTGCATGTATAAATTTCCTGTGCGTGTGTGCGCTGGTATTCTGCTAGTTGCTCGCGCTCCCTCGATTCATCATTAAAGTGCGGATGGAACTCGAAGTCGATAAATCCGAATCCTGAGAAGTCGGTCATGCCGACTTCGTTCTCGTCACCAAACTTCGCAAGTTCAATTGAGGGCGTGCACATGATGCTCCCCGCACTTGCGCCGATGAGCACCCCGTCGTTTGCTAGGTGCTGTTCAAGAATTGTCTGAAGTCCGCGCTTTCGTGCACTATCCATAAAAGTAAATGTGTTCCCTCCCGAGAGGTAGATGGCGGCATAGGAAGGAAGCGTAGCGAGCATCTCGTCTGTGAAAGCATCTGAGAGATCGAAATAGTCGACACGAATGTCGGGACTGATTGCCGTATAGTCGGCAATGGTCGACTGGTAGTATGGCCGGTCACCACTCTGCGGACTCGAGGATATGTACGCAACCTTCATGCCGCGCTTGAGAATTTCTCGAGCAAGCGTCTCGCGCAACCCTTCGTCGAGCGGGCTCATCATACTGAGGAGAAAGATATTTTTGGTCATAGTGTCATACTAACGCACACCGCCAACTCCAAAAAGTAACTTGAATCTGTTTTTATCCTTTGAGATCTTCTTGAAACCCTCATTGGTCGAGAATATATAGACCGTCTTTCGTATCCAAATACGGACATAATATTCTGTTACATGTGGTGGCTTCACGAAGCTTGGGACCCGATATTCCCGATCCCCTTCTTCGTATTCAGTCGAGAGGAACGTGTCATTCCCAACCCCAACTTCGGCGTAGACTTTCATACGCGCAATGATACTGGACAAACACAGAAGCCGCGACGTACGTCGCGGCTTCTGTGTTTGTCGTTAGGCTAGACACTCACCTTTTCGATTCGCACACCCACCACACCGTACTTCTGCTCGTCTTCGTCCGAGTAGAACTGTTTAATCTGATTGAGGAGGAATTCACGACTCTCGCCGCCGAAGAGTGCTGGCTCGTGATCGACAAAAAGGTCTTTAAACGATTGGTAGCGAAGAAGCTCGATGACCTTCGTGTATACCTTGTTTTCAGGATGATCATTCTCGCTGAATTCTATCTCGTCACCGAGCGCAATCTGCTGGCGTTTCTCGTCGTAGAGGCGGGACTCGATAACTTTCGCGCCAGATGCAATCTGGTTGAAAGGTTCTGTCGATAATTTCATCTGGTGCTGCATATTGCTTCGTTATTTCTTCTCGAATCGAATCTGATTCCTACGTCAGATTAAACCCTAATCTTTCGAATCGTTTCCTCGTATTCTTTCATGGATGATAGTCCAATCTCTGCTCGTCGCGAGTCGATTTCTTTTGGATCTTCGAAAGGCACGAATGCTACAGAACCATCCTCGTTTATTGCACTGTATTGTGTTCCGTACCGCTGTGGTTTCCCTTCTCGCACCAGCAATTTATCGATAATAAATGCTGCGTGAGATTTATCAGCATCTTCCGTCTCGGATGCACGAATAGTATTCGCAACCTGATCCATAAATTCAGGATCATCGGAATGCAGAACAAGCGCAATAAATGCCCGATAAGCATCCTCACCGACAAGTCGCTTTTTCGGAAATTCGATTTTAAAAATCTTGCGTGCCTCCTCTGTACGCACACGAATAGCACGGTTTATCTCTCCAAGAGAGAGCGTTCCTGCTCTATATTGTCTCAGGCCATCCTGGTCCTCTGCGAGCAACTGTAAAAGACGCTCAGATAATTCAGAATTCAGCATGTATTAATATTGTACGGCACCAAAATAAAAAGAACAGACGACGCGTTGGAACGCATCGTCTGTGTGTAAAGACCCGAACTAGACAGTATCGGATCCGTCGCCGTTGGGCTGCTTGGTATCGATTTCCATCGAATAACCATACGCCTGTGCAGCCTTGATTTCAGTCTCAATCGGCTGAGCGACGAGGAACGTCAGTGGTACGGTAGTATTTGCCTTTTCCTTTGCGTCTTGCATTTTGATCACCTCCTTTCTCCATGTCTTATACCGTATACGGCCAGAAACTTCAACTAAGCAAGAGTGCGGTCAATGCGGCCGTAATCGGAAACTTAAGCAGAACTTCAGACGTAAGCCATTGCCCTTGCGGATTAATTTCGAAGAACGTGTATCCATTATCTTCGGAATAGGCCAGGTCGATGCACCCGAACTTAAGACCAAGCTCCTGTGTTATCTTCCTACAAAGATCCGCGACAGCGTCCGGTAATTCGTGCCGGAAATAATCGCGGTCTGCATCCATCTTTCGCCAGTCGACCACGAGCTCATCGCCGATTTTCATTTTTGTCCGGATACCCATCGCGAAAACTTCGTCTCCGACAACGGTTACTCGAATATCTTCAGTCTTGAATATCGCCTCCTGCACGATAAACGGGCATACGGCAATATTTGAGAGATGCAGACGGATGAAATCTGGCTGCACGAGCTTGGTATACACCACCCGATTCACACCTTCATCGTCCCGAGCTTTCGGATTGAGACGAATGAAGGCGCTATTGACAGCCTTCAAGATAATCGGACGATCACCATTGCGATCGAGAAATTTCTCAATCGCAATAGCCGAATTACTGACCAGTGAATCAGGAACACGGAATCCAAGATTAGCGGCGAGCGCGAGTTGCTTTGGCTTACGGCCGGCAACTCGCGTTGCGTCGGGATCAGAGATCCAGTGAGCTGCAGGTAAGAGATCCGATAAGGACCTTGTAATAGCTTCTCCCTCGCTAGCAATATATCGACGCTGAAGATCCACGCACTCATCCTGATAAGCGCCGAGAGGCCTCCGCCACCACACGCTTTTAAGATCTTCTCCATGCAAGATTTCACCTCGAACCTCGAAAGAAACGCTTGTATGAGCTTCGCTATTTAGCCCGACCGATATCTGAATTCCCTCAGGATATTCGCCAAGGTCCAGTAAGACGGGCTTAGCGCCCTGACTCACCAAGCTCTTCAAAACATGCTCGGCATGCAGGTCTGTCGAATACGACACAATTGCAATCCACTCGTTCATGATCAATTCTCCTTTCAATTTAACTTCCGCGTGAAATTGTATCACACAAATATAAATAATCAATATATATCTAGAGAGATTCTCTCTGTTGCTTCTCAGTTTTAGGTCATATTTCCCGATAACTTCCTGCTCCCTTACGAGGGCAGGAATATAGAACCGGCGTATTCATTGGCCCCTGCCGGTTCGATTCCCGCGCCCATGCTCAAAATCGGATTGATTTTCGTGTGATTGCGACACAGAACTGCTTCGAATACGAGAGTTGGAATCGAACTGGCTATTTGTTGTATTTGCTACATAACCCAAAAACCCGCGTATGGAAATACGCGGGTTTTTGGTCTTTTAGGGGCGCCGGAACAGTACCAATTTTGATGCCTGTCGGTACTGGTTCCTGGCGTCACAACCGTGTTGCGGGGGCAGGAATTGACTTCACCTCCGTTCGCCGCATAATCCCTCGCTATTTTCTTTACGACTTCGGTTCGATTCCGGCACCCGTCATTCAGCGTGACTTTTTGGCGAGAGCCATAAAAACAATACTAGTGCGACACACGCGGCGATCGCAAACGAAGCGCCGAAATAGAACGGGGCGGCCGGACTTATGCGGTCCCAGAGAAGCCCGGCAATGTAGCTCGCGGGGAGCGCGATGAGCCCGACAGCGGTGTTATAGATTCCATAAGCGCGCCCGCGCCGCTCTGGCGACACCATATCGGCAACAAACGCCTTGGCGACACCCTCGGTCGTCGCATAGTAGAGGCCATAGAACGCGAAGAGTGCCCAGACCTGCCACGCGGCGTCTGCCTTTGCGAATCCGAGGTACGCAAGCGCGTAAGCGGCCCATCCGAGCAGGATAACTTTCTCACGCCCGATGCGGTCGGAAAGGCTTCCGAGCGGTATGGACGCGCTCGCGTACACGAAATTGAAGAGCGCATAGACGAGCGGAATGACGAGAAGCACGACACCAAGATTCTGCGCACGCAAGATGAGGAAGGCGTCGGAGGAGTTGCCGATACTGAACAACAGCACGATGCCAAGGAACACGTAGAACCGCCGTGGGAGAGTGAAGGCAGCCGGGGCGTCGAGCTCCTTTGTTTGTGTCGGTACCTCTCTGACTTTAAAGACGAGAACCGCGAGCGTCACGAGGAGCGGGATCGCGCAAAGAAAGAGGATGATGTGATACTTGAGTGCATTCCCTTGGAGGAGGTAGAGGAGTCCGAAGAGAATGAGAGGCCCCGCGACAGACCCGAGCGTATCGAGCGCGCGGGCGATCCCGAATCCTTTGCCGCGCCCGTGCGAGTCGGTAGAGTCGGCAATGAGCGCATCCTTGGGCGAATCCTTCATCCCCTTGCCGATGCCGTCGAGGAGGCGCAGACCGAGAATGGCGCCCCCGATCGACGCGAGCGCCAGGAGAGGTCTTGCGACAAGCGAGAAGAAGTATCCAATGAAAACGATGGGTTTCTTCTTGCCGAATCGGTCGGAGAGGAACCCGGCTACGAAACGGAAGATTGCGACGCCGCTTGTAACGAGCCCTTCGGAGATGCCGATGAACGCCTTGTCAAAACCGAGAACGTTCGCGAGATACAGCGGCAGGATCGGCACGAACATGTCCTGGCTTATGCCGCCGAAGAAGCTCAGGAGTCCGATATAGAACACATTGCCCGGACGTTTCTTTTCCGCTTGTTCCATGATCTCAGGCAAAAAAGCGTTTTCTGGCCATTCTATACACGACGAGCGTCACCGCGATGGCAATACCGAGAGAACCGATGATATCGATCGAGTGGTGGATGCCCGCAAACACCCGGGATGCACCGACCAGGATCGCGATAGCAAAGACGACAATGCCCAAGACGCGGTTATAACAATACAAGATGCTCGCGAGCGCCGCGACAAGAAGCGTGTGGTCGGAAGGAAATCCGTTGTCGGCAGCATGGGATATGAGAGGCGTTATGTGTTCTGAAACGAACGGGCGCGGATTGTAGTACAAAGCGCTCCCTAAGAGCCCGGTTACGTATACGGCCGCCAAATCAAGAATGGAGAAGATCGCTATTTCCTTCTTCCTGTCTGACAGAAGAAAATATCCGGCGGCAATCGCTACGGCGAATAGGTAGAGATATTTTGCACCAAAGATTGCGAGCGTATCCATATCGTTTCAGTGAATTATAGCTTATGCGTCAACGTGGCGGAATACGCGGGAACAGAAGCACGGCGCAGACAATAAGCGTGAGTAAGAATTCCCGGATCGGGTGCCGTTTACGCCAACTCTTCTCATACGATGAAGGGAAGTGCATAGCCAAGTGCGAGCGCGAGCAGGAGGAAGAACGCGAATGTCAAAAGCCCGGCTCTAAGGGCAGCCTGATAGAGCGGTTTACCCGAAAAGCGATGTTTGCGGTATTCCTGGAACGTGATGAGGAATGCGATTGCTCCCGCAAGCGGCGCGAAGACGAGACCGATGATAAGAAAGAGTCCCGCCACGTCAGCCGAGCGACTTCCTTATCTCTGCTTCAGCCTCCATCTTACCCAGGAACTCACCGGTCTTGACCCACTTCCCATTCTCAAGCTGCTTATAGCTCTCGAAGAAGTGTTTGATGCGCCGCTTCACATGCTCGCTCAGATCCTGAGCGTCTTTGATGTGTGCGAGGTCAGGGTCGATCTTCTCGAGCGGTACGGCGAGTATCTTGTTGTCCGGTCCGGCTTCGTCCTCCATTTCAAGCACGCCTATCGGACGGGCGCTCACGATGACCCCAGGAACTATTGGCAATGAGGACAGGAGCAGGACATCGGCCGGGTCGCCGTCCTCGGCGTGCGTCGCGGGTATGAAGCCGTAGTTGAACGGGTACTGCATCGAGGTGTGTAGGAAGCGATCCACACGGACGACGTCGAGCTCCTTGTCGAGCTCATATTTCACCGACGAGCCCTGCGGTATCTCGATGTACACATCGATCTCGTGCGGTGGATTCTTTCCTGCTGACAATGGCTTCATACGGAATAGATAAAAACTGATAATCCGTAGAAGCTATCAGCTCTTTCAAGCGGTTATACGGCGAGCCTCATCGCCTATTGAGATAGAGAAATTCTACCACATGAACTGATTTCTCGCCCCCCTCGAGGGGGTGAGAAATCAGAAACTGGTGTATTCAGTGGCTTTTGTCGGTTCGATTCCAGCGCCCCTGCTCAGAATCGAGTTGATTTTGATGTGATTGCGACACAAAACATCACCGAATACGAGAAAAGGAATCGAACTGGAAATATGTTGAACTTGCTGCGTAACAGAAAAAGCTCGCATTGTATTTGCGAGCTTTTTCTGGTGAACACCCTGAGCGGTACAGTACTAACTTTGATGCCTGTCGGTACTAGTTCCTGGCGTCACAACCGTGTTGCGGGGGCCGGAATCGAACCGGCGTCTGGAGGTTATGAGCCTCCCGAGGTACCTCTCCTCTACCCCGCTATGCACCACATTATAGCGATTTTGGAACGTCTTGCAACTTTTTTTAGATGATTTTGAACTCGCGAAAGACGGATTCGTAGCGGGCGAGGGTGCGGCGGGCGAGGGTTTCGGAAAGAGCAAAAGCGGAACCTTCATGCGCTATCTGATTGCGCACTTTGTGCGCCTCCCATGCGTCCTGGAGCGTATTGAAATCTGCCGGTTCGACTGCTTTAAGCTTCTCGCCGACGCCCTCGCCCGCATACCCCTGTTCGGTGAGCATGTCGTCAAGCATGATATCGGCTTCGATAATCGCCTCGCGCCATGCGCTTGCGTTTGCGCCATTCCCGAGCGACTCGATGTGCAGCCAGCGACGGTTCATGCCGCCCTCCGTCTCCGGTGCAAGAAGCAGTGTGCCGTACTGTTCCTCTTCACGCTCGCGAAGCTCGAAAAGACGTATCATGGCGTACACAATGACGAAAAGTCCTATGACCGAGAGTGCGTAGCCGACGATGATGATCCAGAGCCAGAGGTGTGCGAGAAAAGTCTGAAACACCGAATAGTTTGCCGGCGCATGCGTACCATAGAAAAGATCGTACAGGAGGCGGAAAAAATACTCGACGTTTAGCTGCGTAGCGGGAGTGGTGGGCATCGCTTTCAGTATAGACGAGATGCGCTAGGCGCCGCGCGCTTTCTCCACTGCGGTGCCGAGGACGAAAAGCGTGTCCTCTGCCTGATTTGGCGCGGTGAAATGCATACCGATAGGCAGCTGTTTCCCTGCACGCTCCACAAAACCCATCGGAACGGAAAGCGCCGGCATGCCGGTCAGGTTTGCAGTCGCTGTGAAAATGTCTTCGAGATACATCGAAAGCGGATCACTCTTTTCACCGAGAGCGAATGCCGGCGATGGCGTCGTCGGGAAAGCGACGATGTCGGCTTTTCCAAACGCTTTTTCGTATTCGCGACGCAACACGCGGCGCGCGGCGTCCGCTTTGTAGTAATACGCGTCGATGTAGCCGGATGACAGCACGAAGGTGCCGAGCAAAATGCGGCGAAGCGTTTCTTTCCCGAATCCGCTTGTACGCGAAAGAAGATAGTCGTCGAGCAGTGTCTCGCCGCGCACCGCGTGCCCGTAACGGATGCCGTCGAGCCGCGCGAGATTGGTCGAGACTTCTGCAGGCATGAGGACGTAATACGCCGCGAGCGCGTAGGCGCTCATCGGCAACTCTATGTCGATAAGCGTATGTCCGGCGTCTTTCAATCGCTCCAGTGACGCATCAAACGCGGCGCGCAGGTCGGCATCGACCCCTTTTTCCAGAAGGTGCCGCGGTACGCCGATGCGGAATTTCTCGGGGATGCTACGTGCCGGGTAGAGACCGGCGGGAATCGTCGTCGCGTCAAGCGGATCGCGCCCAGCGATAGCCTCGTAGAGGAGGCGCGCATCCTCCACTGTCTTTGCGAGAGGGCCTATCTGATCGAGCGAAGAACCCATCGCTATGAGTCCCGAACGCGAGACAGCGCCGTAGGTCGGCTTCAATCCCACGAGTCCGGTGTGCGCGGCCGGCTGGCGAATGGAGCCGCCGGTGTCTGAGCCGAGCGCCGCAATCGCGAGGTGCGCGGCAACGGCGGCGGCGGAGCCGCCGGAGGAGCCGCCGGGCACGCGATGCGTATCATGCGGATTTTTTGTCGGACCGTATGCGGAATGTTCGGTCGAAGAACCCATCGCGAACTCGTCCATATTGGTGCGTCCGAGGAAAAGTGCTCCTGCTTCTTTCAGCTTCTTCACGACAGTCGCGTCGTACGTCGCGCGATAATTCTCAAGCATCCTGGAACCGGCGCTCGCAATCTTTCCTTCTATCAGGATATTGTCCTTCATCGCGAGCGGGATGCCGCAGAGGAGCGGCGCGGCGGAGCCATCAGTATCGATACGCTTTTGTGCCGCGGCAATTGCCGCATCATCGGCATCGAAAATCTCAAGAAATGCGTTTAGTTCCGGATTGCGCGCGGCCGCCGCGGCCGCGCACGCGTCCCATAACGCCTGCACGGTGAACTCCCGCGCGCGCAGCGCGCGGGCCGCTTCCGCTATCGTCAGTTCATTCAGCTTAGTCATGGCGGATGACCTGCTTTACCGAAAGCGCGTCGCCGTCGCGCGCGGGAAACTGCGCGGCAAGCTTTTCGGTGTAAACGCCCCCTTCGTGCGGCGCGCCGTCCGCGCGCATGACGTTGCGGAGCGGCGGCTTCTCTTTCGCAGAACTCTGCGCGATATCGAGCGACTCGAGCTGTCCGACGTAGGCGAGGATCGCATCGAATTCACTCGCGAATTTTTCGAGTTCTCCATCGGGCAAGGAGATGCGCGCGAGGGCCGCGAGCTTCTTTACTTCTTCTGCCGTTGCCATCACCGCACTCTATCACGCCCCGAGCTTCTTGAGGAACTCTGCTTCTTCCACGACGGGAATGCCGAGCCGGCGCGCTCGATCGAGCTTTGAGCCCGCGGCTTCTCCAAGAACGACGAAGGACGTTTTCGATGAAACCGTCGCGGCCGCCTTGCCGCCGGCCCTCCGCACGGCCGTCTCAGCCTCTTCGCGCGAGAATGCTTTGAGCGTGCCAGTAACGACGACCGTTTGTCCCGTGAGCGGGCCTTTTGTCGGCGCGATGACTTTGCGAATGACGAGATTTTTCTCAAGCCGAGCGAGGAGTGCGCGATTGCTTTTATCCGCAAACCATGCGGCAATCGCCCGCCCGATGATGGGACCGATACCATCGGCGCGCGCGAGGACTTCCTCACTCGCCGCTCTAAGCGCAGCGAGCGTCTTGAAGCGATCTGCGAGAAGGAACGCGGTCTCTTCGCCCACGTGCGGAATCCCGAGACCGGTGAGCAGCCGATCAAGCGTTACTTTCTCGGACGCTTGGATCGCCTCGATCAAATTGTTCGCTTTCGTCTCTTCAAAACCTTCGAGTTCGAGCAGCTCGTCTTTGGTCAGATCGAACAGGTCGTCAAAATCGGAAATGAGATTGCGCTCCATGAGCAGCCGTACTGTCTTTTTCCCCATGCCCTCGATATCAAGCGCGCTTTTGCCGGCGAAATGGATGATTCGCCGCGCCTGTTGTTCGAAAGAACCCGCCTCTTTGCAGCGGTGCGCCGCCTCGCCTTCCACGCGTTCGATGCCGCCATCGCCGCCACACAATGCTGAGTGCGTCGGAAAGCGCCAGGCTTTCGCACCCTTCGGACGCAGCTCTTTCACGACCGAAACTATCTCGGGGATGATGTCGCCGGCTTTCTGCAGGATAACGGTATCCCCGATGCGGATATCTTTTTCTTTTATGAAATCCTCGTTATGGAGCGTCGCGCGGGCGACAACGGTGCCCGCGACCGCCACGCTCCGCACATGCGCTATCGGCGTAAGCTTCCCCGTGCGCCCGACTTGGAGCGCTATGTCTTCGACCACCGTCTCGACCTGCTCCGGCGGAAATTTGTATGCGATGCCGAAACGCGGCGCTTTGCCGGTATAGCCGAGGATCTCCTGAGCCTTCCGCGATTCAACTTTCAGCACGATACCGTCAATCTGATAGTCGACTGTCTCGCGCGCGCTCCCCTTCCACTTTCGCCAATATGCAAAAACCTCTTCGAGCGAGCCGGCATGTTCGTGTTCCTTGTTGACGGGCAGACCGAGCGCCGCGAGATACGCGAGCTCGTCGCTTTGGGTCTCGGGAAATGTTTCCGCAGTCGCTGCGATGTCGTACACAAAGACGCCGAGCGGCCGCTCTGCCGCGACATTCGGATCGAGCTGGCGAATGGAGCCGGCGGCGGCGTTACGCGGATTCGCGAAAAGCGGCTCGCCGAGTTTCCGACGGGCGGCATTCAGGTTCGCAAAGCCAGAGCGGGTGAGGTATACCTCACCCTCGGCGATGAGATCGACAGGACGTAGGAGGCGTTCGGGAACCTCGGAAATCGTGCGGATGTTATGCGTCACATCTTCGCCGACGACGCCGTCGCCGCGCGTCGCTGCGGTGATGAGTACGCCTTTCTCGTAGGTAAAAACGATTTTGAGACCGTCTATCTTGAGTTCGAGATCGTAGGAAGGGATCGCGCCGCTCGCTTTGCGCACGCGAGCGTCAAACGCGCGGATGTCTTCTTCCGTGAAGGCGTCGTTGAAAGACCATTGCGGGACCGCGTGGCGAACTTTCTTAAGAAACGGTACGGGCGCGCCTGCGATAACTTGTGTCGGCGAATCGGGCGTTACAAGCTCCGGGTACTGCTCTTCGAGCTTAGCAAGCTCGTATTTGAGCGAATCGAGCGCATCGGGCGATACTACTGATACATCGTGCTCGTGCTGAAGTGTACGGTATTTCGTTATCGCAGCGCGAAGCTTCGCCGCGCGCATCCTCGTTTTCCGTGGAACAGCCATATATCGCCCACTATAGCAGTCCGGCGATTCTAGTAATGGGCGCTGATACCGCGAGAGACGAAACGTGTTCCCCCGGGGCTTGCTACCGTGGCGCACGAAACGTCGTAGCCCTGCGAGAAGAGATAGGTCGTGCCGGTGCTAAGCGCCGGCTTGTAGACTGTTACATCCGCGCAGTGCTTCCCTGAATCGAGCGAGAGACGTGTGGCGATGATCCATTGGCTTGAAGTATAGGAGAGCACGGTTGCGGAAACCGGCGCGGTGGCATCGCAGGACATAAGAGGGGCCGTGGAGGGCGTACTTGGAGGATACGCGAAAAGATTCTGCTGTTGATCGGCATAGAGAGCGCATTCAAGCGCACTATCAGCAGCATAAAACGCATACTGTGATTCGATGGCCGAAGAAGCGAGCACTTGCTGTTTGTACGCGAGAGAGCCGAGCGTGAGGCCGATGCTCAGCATCACCGACATGAAAATAAGAGCCATGAGGAGCGCGAATCCTCGTCGAGATGCGTGAGGGCGCGGTTGCGCGAGACCATTTTTGTTTTTCATTGCCATGACGTAAGGTGGTCGATCACCGTAACCGTGTACGGGATACCGTGAAAATTCCACGCCACGGTCGAGACGATGCGCTCTTCGGTGGAAGAGACCGTGAACGCTTGTATCGTGCGCGTGAATGGCTGCACTACTGCACCGTTACCGCTCTGCTCAGTGTAGTAGTTCGTGGTGCCGTTGTTCGCAAGATAGAGCGGGGTACAGGCGCTGCCCGAACAGGGGTTGAGCGAGAACCCGCTTCCGGTTCCCATCGGAAGCGCCGGATCGAGCGTGCAGGCCATCGATTGACACTGGGTGATGGCCGCGCTGTCCGTTCCGGTAAGGAAGTCGGTCCAGGCGGCGCTTGAAGTGTTCGTGCCGCCCGCCTGATACGCGAGGAGATACTCATCATCGCGCATCGCGCGCACGTACTCGACGCCTTCTTGCGCGAGATAAGAAGCGGTGAGCTGGTAGCGCGCGCCTTCCGCAGCAACGATAGCGCGATTCGCGCCGAACAGAGGCCCTGCAACCGCAAGCGCAAGGATGCTTACGGCAATCATGGCTTCAATGAGTGTGAAGCCGCGGAATATGTTTTGTTCCCTGAAACCCACTTCAATCCCCCGCTCGGGTATGCGACAGAAAGGAGTACGCCGTCTTTTTCTGCTGAAAAAGCGGCTCGTACTCGCGCCGTCGCGCTCCGTAAGCCTCTTTCTGCCGCATACCTCTCGCGGGGAGGACGGGGGGTTGAAATGGGTTTCAAGTTCGCGGATGGTTTTCATACTCATATGTCGGAGCCACGCATTGTCGCGCCAGTCTCAATCGTAAACGGTTCTGTTTTCCCCGGGCCGGAAGAGACAGTGCCGGAGACGATGATGGTAACGCGCGCCTGCTGGTAATCGGTCGGCACCGGATGCGTACCAAACGCATAGAACGTAAGCGACGAAATAGTCACCGAAGGGTCAGTCAATGTGCTTGCCGTATTGCCCGTCATTTTTTGGATTGCGGATCCGACAAGGCTGTATGTGACCGACACGCCGTTATCGTCCACGAGAGAAAAACTGCTGGCGCCACTGGGGCAATCGCCTAGGCCGCCGCAGTTATAGTTCGTGCCGGTACGGATGCTACGCGTCATACTCTCAAGAGCGAAAGAAAGATTGTCGATACCGGTAGAAATGGCCTGCGCCTGCCGGTTGGCACCGATCAGAATGAGGTAGGCGCCCGAAGCCAGCAGCATGACAAGCGAAAAGAGCCCCATAGCGACAATGAGTTCGATGAGTGTGTAGCCTCTGGAGCGGGTCATGGACATGAGAGGGCGGTCGCGTTTATTTCTCCCGACGCGCCGACTGAAATGAAACGCGAGCCGCCCTGCGGAGAGGAGAGGGTGAGACATGCTTGCGTTACGGGAGACGAGGCGGAATAAGCGCCGTTTACGCTCATGAACGGATCGGGATTCGGACGCGAGAAAATAATATCGAGCGTCGAGAGCGCTTGATTTCCGGAATTCGCGCACGACCACGACAGCGTGTTCGGCGTGTAGGCGCAGAAATCACTCACCGTAATACCATTTCCGAGCGTATAACCAGTAACTTTCTCGCCCTGGCTCGCTTCATATACGCAGTCGCCCGGTCGGGCGTTCGGGGCCGTCGGGTCAGAGGTCGGGTGGCAGCTTGTTGATGAAGGCGGCGGGTACGTATCGGCAAAAAGAGTGAAGGAACCTGGCGCCGCTCTTTGGAAATCGAGACCGTATCCCGCGTTTTCTACGGTCCCGGCCACGCGATTGCCCAGGCCATAGGTCTCGGCGCTGCGCAACGTGAGCGCCACATCGTATGCGGTATTCGCAAGGATGAGCGTCTTATTGAAAGAGCTTTGGCTGGTCAGTACGACTGCGGTGATGATGACCATGATCGCCAACACGACCAGAAGTTCGATCAGCGTAAAGCCGCGATGATGAGAGGATTCCATTGAGTAAAGTACATGAGGAGGAAACCGGCGGCGAGAAAGGGTGCAAACGGTACCTCAACTCCCATTCTAGAACCTCGCGGTCTCCGTGCCAACATGACTATCCCTATAACCGCACCGATCCAAAACGATGAGATGAAACCGGCGAATGCGGCGGGGCCCGTAAGGAGTGCGAGACCGAATACAAATGGCGCGTCGGCGAGTCCCATCGCCCGTCCGCGCGAGAGAAGGTTGATGAGCGCCAAAAAAAGCGCGAAAGTGCCGGCGACCATGAGCGAAACGCCGAATGCGCTTGTGTCATCCGCCAGGAAAAATCCCGTGCAAGCGCTCGCGAGAACGAACGCTCCGAGGAGCGCGGGCGGGAGTATCTGGTGGGCAAGGTCGTAGAGGACAAGCGCGAGGAGCGTCGAAAGAGAGAAAAGCATGAGCGGCAGTGCGGTGATAAAACCGATTTTGAGATACGCAAGCGCAAAAAGTCCTCCTAAGATAAATTCCATGAGAGGCGCGAAGAATGAGAGGCGCGCGCCACAGCAACGCGCACGAGCGCCAAGCGCGACATACGAGATAATCGGGAAAAGCGAGAATGCCGAAAGCGGCGCGCCGCAAGCATCGCAGCGGGAACGGCCGATGAGAAAACTCTGACCGGTATTGAGACGCGCGACAAACACGCCGACGAAACTTGCCACGATAGTCCCGAGCACGAAAAATAGGATCGTGACGAGAAAAAGCATGTACGCATCATAGCAGAAGCCCGCGGCACAGCCGCGGGCTTCTGACGCGCGCACCGAAAATAATTTACTGACAGGCTGTGAGAGTACCGAGTGCGGCGGTCTCCTGTTTCGCGGTACCGGTCGAGTCGACGCACCAGTACGTACCGCTTACTGCCGTGAGCTGAGCCGATATCGCATAGGCGGTCGCCGTGCTGTTACACACAACGTTTGCGGCTGCACCCGAAGCGTTCTGGGCGCCCGTAACGGCCTTGACGATCGTCGGATCCGACCAGAGCGTGCCTGCTGTCGCAGCGCAGGAAGCCGATTGCGCGGTGCCATAGCTATTCGCACCCGTACCGCCGTAGTAGATCTCGGCCTGAGTCTGGATGGTCGAGAGGTCGGATTGGATAGCGGCGTCGTTGCCTTTCTGGCGAGCAGTGTTGAGCGAAGCGAGCACGACCGCCGAGAGGATGCCAATGATGGCGATCACGACGAGAAGTTCGATGAGGGTGAAACCGCGTTGCCTTTGTACTTTCATAATTTGATTGGGGCGAATGACGGAAAATTACGGACAGACCGTGAAGCCGGCGGCAGACACTGTGGTCTCCTGTTTCGCGGTACCGGTCGAGTCGACGCACCAGTATGTTGTTGTCGCCGGAGCAGTGAGTTTTGCTTCCACGGCATAGGCCGAAGTTGAGTTACCGCAAACGATATTCGCGGCTCCGCCGGCGGCGTTCGTGGCGCCATTGATCGCTTTTATGATCGTCGCATCGGCAAAGAGCGTGCTTGCCGTGCTGCAGGTGGTGCCAGCTACGGTGCCATAGCTATTCGCACCCGTACCGCCGTAGTAGATCTCGGCCTGAGTCTGGATGGTCGAGAGGTCGGATTGGATAGCGGCGTCGTTGCCTTTCTGGCGAGCAGTGTTGAGCGAAGCGAGCACGACCGCCGAGAGGATGCCAATGATGGCGATCACGACGAGAAGTTCGATGAGGGTGAAACCTTGGGAACGATTTTTGTACATAATATGTTGTATGTGGCTAATAGAACCATTGTACGCCTAGAGGGGTCTGCTGGGGAGCAGGGGTGTGGATAGTTCTCAGATATCGTTTCTTTGCACGGGACTGAGACCCTATATGGCTCCGGCAAGATTATAAATCGGGAGCAATACCGCGGCCAGGAGCGTACCCACGCCCACGCCCAAGAGAACGATCATGATCGGCTCGATGAGACCGACGAGCGTATCGACCGCATTATTCACTTCGCGGTTGTAGAATTTGGCGAGCGTAATGAGGATTTTCCCGAGCTCGCCGGTTTCTTCGCCGACTTTCGTCATTGCGACCATGATGCCCGGCATTTCCGGATGCTTGCCGAAAGCATCGGATATTGAGGAACCCCCTTTCACATCCGCGGTCACTTCGGAAAGTACCTTTGCATAGACGGAATTGCCTACGACCGATGCCGAGATATCGAGCGCCTCGACGACCGAGACTCCGGAAATGAGCATGGTCGAGAAATTATCCGCGATGCGCGCGAGGTAGAGTTTTTTGTAGAGATCGCCGACATAGGGTACCGAGATCTTTAGGCCGTCGAGAATGAGCTTGCCGCGTTCGGTCTTTCCAAGCTGCCACACATAGAAACCGAGCGCGATGAGCGCGATGAGCAGAAAGATACCGTAGTTGACAAGGAAATTCGAGAAGCCGATGACTATACGGGTATAGAGCGGCACGGGTTGCCCGGAATCGATGAGAACAGCGCTTATTTTTGGAATGACGAGCGTGAGCATGAGCGCCATAACGCCGAAGAAGACCGCGATGACGAAGGCGGGATAGATGAGCGCATTCTGAGCCTTGCTCATGACGTCGTAGGAGCGGTCAAGATAGTCGGCGAGGTAGATGAACGTTTCCGATAATTTTCCTGACTCCTCTCCTGCACGGACCATGTTTACGTAGAACGGCGCGAAGACTTTCGGGTGGCGCGCGAGCGCTTTACTGATCGGGCTCCCGCCCTGAATATCATCACCGATTGTAGAAAGAACGGTCGCGAGTTTTTTGTTATCGACTTCAGAGGCGAGAAGACGGAAGACGCGCAGCGCAGAGACCTGCGCCTCAAAGAGTGTTGATATCTGACGCGAAAGTATGACGATTTCTTTGTTTGAAATCCGGTTGAACATCGGGATTTCAAGCTCGAGCAATGAATGTTTTTCGGAAGATTCGATGACCGATATGATGAGATTGCGCCGCTGGAGCGAGGAGACTGCGACCTCCTGGGAAGGAGCCTCGATGGTTCCCTCTCGTTCGTGCCCGTCCTGGTCGATCGCTCGGTAGGTGAAGAGCATGGCTTTTATTAATTAAAGGTAACGCTCAAAGGTTTTCGGATCCATTGCGTGCTGATAGACATGCCCGACCGTCACTTCGCCCCGGTGCACGAGATCCGCAAGCATTCGATCAAGGTCGATCATGCCTTCCTGAGAAGAAGTTTGGATGATCGCGCTTATCTCATGGGTCTGCGCTTCCCGGATGAGGTTCGCCACCGCATTGTTATTGATCAAGAGTTCATATGCCGGAATGAGTCCGCCGGAAACCCGCGGAATGAGCCGCTGGGAGAAAATACCCGCGAGAGAACCGGCCAGCTGCACGCGAACCTGCCCCTGCTGTTCGGACGGGAACATGTCGATAATGCGATCGATGGTCTGTGCGGCGTTGTTGGTGTGGAGGGTGGAAAAGACCAGGTGGCCGGTCTCGGCGGCGGTCACTGCCGAAGAGATGGTCTCGTAATCGCGCATCTCGCCGACCATGATGACGTCGACGTCCTCGCGGAAGGCGCTCTGGAGCGCCGTGCCGAAATCCGGCGCATCGATATGGACTTCACGCTGATGGATGAGGGACTTCTTCGGCGTAAAAAGGTATTCCACCGGATCCTCGATGGTGAGGATGTGCTCTGCGCGCGAATCATTGATGCGGTTTATCATCGCGGCGAGCGTTGTTGATTTACCCTGCCCTACCGGCCCCACGACAAGAAAGAACCCTTGCTCGCGTTGTGTAAAGACTTCGAGCACGGACGGAAGATTGAGTTCGGTAAACGTGCGGACAGCATGCGGTATGAGCCGAAACGCCAAGGCGGTCCCGCCCTGCACGCGGTAGCCGTTCACGCGGAAACGCATGTCTGCTCGGTGCGCATAGGAGAGGTCGATGGTCTGATTCTTCCCGAATGAATCCCACCGCTCCGGAGGCACGATGCTCTTGAGCATCGCTTCAGTCTCCTCGGCGGTAAACGCGGGATACTTGGTAAGCGGGATCAATGTACTGGAAACACGGATCACCGGCGATCCGCCGGCAAAAAGATGCAAGTCGGAACCGCCTTCGGTAACAACGATATTGAGAAGCTCTTCGAGACGTTTTTCGGCAGCCATATGATCAGTGAGACTCTTCCGCGCGGGCTGCCCCCGCTTCAATGATGCGCATGGTTTCGGTAAGCACTTCGGAAGGAATAGCGGATGCTTTTATGATATAGCCGTCGGCGACGAGTTCTTTTGATTTCTCGAAGTCGGAATCTTGGCCTTGATTCGAGAGGATGATGATCTTCGCGCCCTTTGCGAGACCTTCCTTTCGTATCGTTTCGAGCGTTTCAAAACCGTTCATGCCAGGCATGATGATGTCGAGCAGGATTGCGTCGGGTACGACCGCACCTTCTTTGCGCAGCGCGGCGAGGAGATCTTCGCCGCCGCCAAACGCACTCACTTCGTGACCGGCATTCTTGAACTTAACGGCATAGAGATCAAGCAAGAATCTGTCATCGTCAACGAGATACACGCGGTATGCCATATGCTAATTAGTATACCGCATGCGTATCAGGCACTATCCCCTGCTGAGAAGAGTTCTCCGCCGAGTGTATTCACCTCCTCAAAAGGAATTTGGCCCGCGAGCGCTTTCACGATGGCGTCTTCACGCATCGTGAGCATGCCGCCCAGGCGCGCGGCGGCGTAGATATTTTCCTCGACCGGCGCTTTGAGTACGACCTGTTCGATCTTCTTGTCCATACGCAATATTTCGAAGACGGCCATGCGCCCGCGCGTACCGTTCGGACACTCCGACGTCGGGCTGGCGTGATAAAACTCCTTAAAGGGAGGCAATTTTTTGCGGTACTCCTGTGGTAGATCCGCAAATTGCCGATCCAGAAACTCTTTAACGCTGTCCGTAATCGCGAAGGGCTTGCCCGCGCCGGTACAGAGTTTTTGCACAAGACGCTGACCGATGACCGCGACCAACGTCGGCGCGACAAGGAAGGGATCGACGCCCATGTCGATGAGCCTCGGTATCGCGCCGGCGGCGGTATTGGTATGGATGGTGGAGAAAACGAGATGGCCGGTAAGCGCCGCTTGCACGGCGAGCGCTGCGGTCTCTTTATCGCGGATTTCCCCGACCATGATGACGTCCGGGTCCTGGCGCAATACCGAACGGAGTCCGCTCGCGAACGTATAGCCTATTTCAGGACGCACTTGGCTCTGCGCAACGCCGGGAATCTCATATTCGACAGGGTCTTCGAGCGAGACGACGTTTGCGGTCTCGCGATCAAGTTCGGAGAGCATCGCGAAAAGCGTCGTTGATTTCCCAGAACCGGTCGGTCCGGCGATAAGGATGATGCCGTATGGAACTTTCATCATGCCCCGAACCGCGGCAAGCTGTTCCTCGGTAAGCCCGATCGACTCCAGGGATGCAGTGGTAGCCGACTGATCAAGAATACGCATCACGACCTTTTCGCCGAATTCCGTCGGAAAGGTGGAGACGCGGAAATCAATACGGCGTTTCTCGACAACCGCCGAGAAGCGTCCGTCCTGCGGCTTTCTTTTCTCGTCGAGACGCAGCTTCGCGAGTATCTTCACGCGCGCGACGACGGCTTCGTGCATTTTCGCCGGAAGCTCCAAAGACGTGTGCAAATCGCCGTCCGTACGGAAACGAACGCGCGTCTTGCCCGGCGACGGTTCGATGTGAATGTCGGATGCATGTCCCTCAATGGCATAGCGCAATATCGTCGAGACGATTTTCGTCACCGGTGCATCCTCTTTCAAAACCTCATGAGCACCCGTGAGGACCAATGGCTTGTCGTCGAGGACAGACTCCGCCCCGGACGAGGCGGCGGGAGCGGCGGGCGGAGGCTTCGTGGTCGTCTCATATTCGGAAAGCGCGCTACCGATCTCGCCCGAAAGGTTTTTGTATGCATCCAATACGCGGTCAAAATCCTGTTTGGTGATGAGAAAAATCTTGTAGGGAACGCCGGTCTGTCCCGAGATGAACTGCAATGCGTCGAGCGCTTCGATGTTGTCGGGATCAATAATACCCACTTCGAGCGCACCATCCACCAGGTCGAGCGGTACGAATCCGTAGTGGCGCGCGGAGTCTATCGGAATATAGCTGAACGCTTCTTCGGCGGCAGGCGGATCGCCGAGCATGCGCGTCGGGAGTCCGTATGTTTCTCCTGCAGCGGCGAGTGCGTCTTTCAAAGAGATGCCGTGCTCGGCGAGCGCGCTTTCCAGAGGGATTTTTTTTGCGAGCGCGGCTTCGACTGCCGCACGGTCGGTCGACGAAAGGAGCCCTTTATCAAGAAGCAATCCGAGAAGATTCATTACTCATTATTCCGCTCACATCCCGCTCACGCCTGCAATCGGAGCGAATGGGTCGGAGCGACCGGTGGATTCCGGAGAAACCGGCGTCGTGAGATCGACCAGTGCGTTGAACCGCGGGTCTGAAAAGATGCCGGTATTGAAGGAGATCGGTTGAAGTTCATTAGCGAGAACTTGGAAACGCGTCTGCGCCTGACTCTTCGACGTGCTCACTGAGAGCGGTGGCTGATTCCCCGTTCCAGTGAAGAAATACCAGTAGGCGGCCGCGGCCGCGATGAGCGCGACAACGATTATGATGATGGTATTGGAATTAAGTTTCATAGGGATTAGCGCAGCCAATAGAGGCGGAGCGTCATTTGATAGGTATAAATACCAGTATCGGATCCCTTTACGAGGAGATCGCGGACATCAAGAAGGCGTTGACTCCTCTCGACTCCGCTCAGGAACGCTTGGAATGCGGTATAGGTTCCTGACGCGGAAAGCGAGAGATCGACCGAACCCACCGGATTCGCAGAAGATGGCACTGCACCGTTTGCGGTACCGGAAGAATTCGCCGCGCTCCTGACGTCGATATTGGAAAGCGAGAGCCCGGAACGCGCAGCGAGTGCATTCAGGTCAAGGATAATCCCGACATTGTCGACGGAATCGGGCAGAAAGGTTGCAAGCCGTGCGAGATCTGTCGGATCTATCGCGTTGCGCGCGGCGATAAGCGTGTTTTGTTGCGCTGCGTAGGCGCTTGCCGCAGCAAGCGCCTGGTTGTCAGAAGCGATGGCGGCTTGCGTAAGAGCTATCCCGCCGGTCCACGTCGGATGAACATAGCCGAAGAAGATACCGACGGAAACAAAAAGTGCGAGAAGCGGCAGGATACGGTTGTTCATGGCAATGTGGTGCTCGCTGCACTTCCTTGCGGGAGTCCGGAAGCGGGTACCGTGGTAGTGGAAGCGTATGCGGCCGGCGAAAAGGCAACAAGTTTCGGATCAAGCGTTGCGGCCAACGCGAAAGATACGGCGTTATTCTTACTGCTCACGACGATATTCGAGAAAATAGCGTTCTTAATGCCGCCGTCTGCGGCAAAATCGGCGGAGGCGGCCGCGAGAGCGTTGAAACTCTTGGCGACACCGGTGCCTTCGACGTTTGCCGTCCCGGTGCTATCGAACCAGAGGTGCAGCGAAGAAAAACGGACGGTCGTGGGCATGACGGTCTGGAGTAGCGTGAAAAATTTTGAGAACGCGACGTGATTCCCCAGGAGCGTTTCTCCCGACGCGAGGCGGTTGTGCAATCGTATAAAATTTTCTACGGTCGCCGGATCGACTCCTGCTTCGGCTTTCGCAAGCTCTGCGTCCTTTGCGGACTGCGTCGCGACAAGAATGCGACCGTAGAGGAAGACACCGATGGCAAGCACGAGAGCTATGACGAGAACCCCGTAAGCGAAGAAACCGAAAGCACCGGAGTAATCGGCGCGAAACCGACGAGCTGATGCGGACGCCTCATGAGGAACGAACGAAGTCGGTATCGTTGGGGGAAGAGCCATTTCCTTTTCAGTATACGCTACTCATACAAGCCCCGAGCGCGCGATGTGTGCAAAACTTTTCCCGCGTTTACACTTCTTCGAGCTTGCGTAACGCAAGACCAACGGCAACCGCGAACTCCGGTCCAATTCCCTCGAGTACTGGACGCATGAAAGCGGGTGCTTCGGTCTTTGCGAAAGGATCTGCGATACGTACGTCGATCGAGAAGATGCTCTTTGCATAGGCGTCGAGCGCTTTCGTGACGCCACCGCCGCCCGTAAGCACGATTGCGGTGATGGATTTCTTGTGCGCCGTTTCATATTGTATGAGGACGCGTCGCGCTTCCGAGAAAATGCGCGAAAAGACCAGTTCGGGGGAGTCGGAAGCGGCATTGGTCCCAAGTCCTTCCTCCTTCTTCAGCGCTTCAGCGCGTGCGAGAGACACATTGCTTGAAACCGCGATAGCGCGCGTGATGTCCTGCCCCCCGGCGTTTATGGTATGCGACAGTGCGACGACTCCGTGTTCGACCACATATGTTTTTGTCGAAGCGGCGCCGATATCGAGCACCATGACCGGTTTTACCGGCTCGTCGATTGCCGCGCGGATGGTGCTGAAGATCTCAATCTCGTAAAAGCTCGCGGCAAGATGCGCTCCCGCGATAACGCTCTGCAGAAACTTCAATTCATCGTTATGGACGGCCACGATCAGCACGGAAACCTTGTCCCGCGGCGCGGCGCTCTCCGAAGGAGTTTCCTCCGGTACGATAAACCAATCGAGCTGCACTTCAGAGATCGGCACGGGAATGTATTTCCGAGCCTCGAGTTCAATGATGGTTTTTTGTTCTTTCGGATTCTTGCGGTACGGCAACTCAACGAGCGTGAGCAGGGAACGC
>JAKAKH010000020.1 GCA_021824605.1 bacterium | reverse complement strand
TAAACGCTTCACGCGACCAGTCGAGCGAAGCGCCCATGGTTTTCAGTTGTCCGATGATCGTGTCGTGGCTCTCTTGCGCGAACACGCCGATGCGTTTCAGGAGCTCTTCGCGACCGAGGTCGTGGCGAGAGAGGCCTTCGTTTTTCTTTACTTGCTTCTCGACGACGGACTGTGTCGCGATAGCGGCGTGATCGGTGCCGGGGACCCAGAGAGTACGGAAGCCGCGCATGCGTTTGTAGCGGACGACCGTATCTTCGATGGCGAGCATGAGCGCATGGCCCATGTGGAGGCGTCCGGTGACGTTCGGTGGTGGCAGTACGATAGAGTAGGTCGGCGCATCCGCTTTCGTCGCACCCTGAGCGATACATTCGTCGGGGTTAAAGAGCCCGCTTTCTTCCCATGCGGCATACAAACGCCCTTCCGTATGTGAGGGGTTGTAGGGCTTCAGGAATTTCTCGTCCATTGCTTAAAATATAGCAAATAAGCGTGATTATGCGAGCGAGAGGTTGCCGGAAGCAGCAAGGTCCGTGACGAATTCTTTTCGGTTTGCCCGGTAGAAGCCAGCAAGGGCGATCATAATGGCATTGTCCGTGGTGAGTGCAGCAGAAGGGATACGGAGCGCGACTGCAGGGTAGTCGTTCTGTATTTTTTCGGTAAAAGTACGGCGGATGTGTGTATTTGCCGAGACGCCGCCACCAAGGACGAGTGTGCAGGCCTCAGTCTCAGATAATGCGCGTTCAGTTTTCTTCCAGAGCACGTCAGTGACCGCGTTCTCGAATTCATGCGCAAGATGTCCTCTCTCTTCTTCGCTCAGGTGCGGGTTTTTCTTCAAGAGGTAGAGAACGGCTGTTTTGAGGCCCGAGAATGAGAAATCGCAGGTCGCTTCACTCAGCATTGGTCGTGGTAATTCAAATGGTGCAATCATTGTTTCCCCTCGTGTGCGTACTGATTCAGCGAGTCGAGATATTTCAGGACCGCCGGGGTACGGAAGGCCGAGCATGCGTGCAACTTTGTCGAATGCTTCGCCAACGGCGTCATCGCGGGTCTGGCCGACAAGCTCATAGGTGAGCCATTTTCGCATAAGGACCAGCTCAGTGTGTCCGCCTGAAATGAGGAGAGCGAGGAGGGGGAGTGTGACAGCGTCTATTGTCAGAGTTAGATTTTCCGAATCAGGTTGTTCAGAGGCAAGTGCGGAGAGAATGTGTCCCTCCATGTGATTCACGGCAACGATCGGTTTATCCCAAATGAGTGCAAGTGCGCGTGCAAAATTAATTCCAACCCAGAGCGCGGGTTCGAGGCCGGGACCGGCAGTGACTGCTATTGCATCTATCTCAGGCGGTTCACATTCGGAAACGAAATCAAAAAATGCCTCAGCGAGGCCGGGTTCGCGCGATAGGATTTCAGAAATCCTATCGCGCGTCTCCTCTTCGAGCGCCTGTGTGTCTTCGTGCAGGAGCTCTGCCTCTTCGAGTGCCGCCTCAAGAAGCGGTACGAGATTCTTCGCGTGCTCGCGTTTGGCAAGTGCCGGGAAGACTCCGCCGTACTCTGTATGGATAGCGATCTGCGAAATGAGTGCATTCCCGAGTACACGGAACTGCGCCTGCTTCTCATCCCCACTCGCAGCAACGATGGCAATAGCGGTCTCGTCACAGCTGGTCTCAATCGCGAGTATCTTCATTTTCAATCTCCACCCAAGGCATCGTCTCGCCGTTTGGTATGAAGAATCCGGCAGACCCCGGGTGACCGCCACCACCGTACTTCGTTGCGATTTCAGAGACATCAACAGAACCATTCCCGCGGATAGAGACACCAAAGCCGGTAGGGTGCGCGGTGACGACGAGTGCAAAGGGCGGTAATTTCTTGTACAACTCATTTCCGACGAATGATTTCATCGTAATGTTCGGGTGCGTTGTTGCGAAGTAGACGTCGTAGCCCTCAAAATGAACTTTCTTTGCCCGTTCGATCGATGATGCTGCAAGTGATTCAAAGAATTCTGTATAGGCATGAGCTTTCTTTAGAACATCGGTACGTTTCGTATCATCATCGAGTTCTTGTGCAAATATATCCCACGCCTCAAATGAAAAAGGAAGAACGAGCATGTACGAGAAAATGTCTCGGGTCTCTGGAAGATCGAATCGATAGAGATCGCCATCTTCGAGGTACTGCATAAGTCGTGGCAAGGGGGTGTCGGGGTGGAAATATGCCCAAGCAATAGTCGCTCCAGACCGCTGTTCGTCATAGACGTGCTCCGAGATATTTTCGACGAACGCCTTGGTGCTTTTGTGGTGATCAAGAACGACAAGACGTTTTGCCGCTGTCTTGAGCATTTCCATGTGCTCAGGTGTCTGGTAACAGAAATCGACGAGGAATACATCGCGGCCTTCGAGTCCCTCGGGAGGTGCGTCACCATGGTCAACAGGGATGTATTCAGCACGGTCGCCAAATTTCTTCCATGCGGCGTACGCACCGCCAAAACCATCGGGACATGCACCATGGTAGAGAACGACAGTATGTTGGACGTGTTCGTGCATGACTGTAGTGTATCGTTTATCGCACAAAACGCACATAGATACCGGCGGGGATGACGCGCTTCCCAGAAGATTCTTGTATGAAAAGTTCGCCCGACTCGCCTGCAACGGGGCCAAAGGTACTCTCGACTGCCTGGGCGAACGCACGGGGTGCGTAGCCGGCAGCGTAGCCATTGAGAAGGAAAAATGAGTTCGGTTTGTCTGAGAGACTCTCTTTGAGTGTCTCGAGGAGTTCGGGGAGTGCTTCTTCGATTTTCCATACCTCACCTTTGGCACCACGACCGAACGCGGGCGGATCGAGGATGATGCCATCGTAAGAGACACCACGTCGTGCTTCACGCTTCGCGAAAGCAAGCGCATCGTCGAGCAGCCAGCGGATCTTGTCCTCGCTGATACCTGAACGGCGCGCGTTGTCGTGCGCCCAATCAAGCGACTGTTTCGACGCGTCGACATGCGTGACGTGGGCGCCTGCTTGTGCGGCGACGACTGAGGCGATGCCGGTGTACCCAAAGAGGTTAAGCACTTTTGGGTTTTCTATTTTCTCGATCTGCGCCGCCGCCCACTCCCAGTTCGAGGCCTGCTCAGGGAAGATGCCGGTATGTTTGAAGCCCGTGAGTGCTGCAGAGAATCGTGCTGTGTGCCACGAGACTTCCCACGTCTCGGGTACGGGACGCTGTACGTCCCACGCACCTTTCTTATCTCGAAAAGCGAATACGGCATGCGCCTGCTCCCATATCTCGGGCCGCTGTTTCTTCCAGAGTGCCTGCGTCTCAGGACGCGCGACGATAATCTCGCCGAAGCGCTCGAGCTTCATGTTTTCGCCCGAGTCGAGGAGTTCGTAGTCACTCCAGGGAAGAGTTGTGAGGTGTTGATCGTAGGTCATGGTGCCTCAGGGTGTCTCTTGCTCCATTCGTAGAAGACTACGGCTGCCGAGACGGCGGCATTAAGAGACTCAGTTCGCGGATGCATGGGGATCGAAAGAGTTACGTCGCAGGATTCGAGCGTCTTCTCACGGATACCGGCACCCTCATTTCCAATAATGAATGCGCTCGGAGTATCGAATTTCTCTTCGTTTAATGTAGCGGTGCCATGCATAGCAAGTCCGTACACCCAGAATCCTTTCTCTTTGAGAATCTTGAGTGTGGTATTTACATTGCCGATGGAGACAAGCGGGATACGGAAAGCCATGCCGGCAGAGGTTTTCACCACGACACCAGTGACGCCGGCCTGATGGTGTTCAGGAATAAGGACTGCCGAGAGGCCGAATGCCGCCGCCGAGCGAATAATGGCGCCGACATTATGCGGGTCCTGCACTTCGCCGAGAATTGCGATCGCAGGGTTCTTCGCCGTATCGAGTGTGGCAAGGAATGTGTCGAGTGAGATGAGAAGGGCAGTGGGATCCATCACGGCAATGATGCCTTGATGTGTCGCATCGCGCCCGACCATCTCTTTGCTCTTTCCTGCAGCGAGAGGGGTCGTTGGAATAGCGTGCTTCTCGAGAAGTGTGCGAAGCTCCTTATCGGCAGCATCACTCGCGAGAAAGACTTTCCGAATGATGTGGGGCGTGCTCGTCAGCGCCTCTACAAGCGCATGTTTGCCGTATATATAGATTTTCTCTCGAGAAGACCCGGTATGTTTCTTTGGTCGCATTAGGAAATACTATAACACAAAATCAAGGATTTGGTGCACCCTCCTTTTCTTGAGCGAAGCGATTGGAAAATGGAAGTACTCTTTTGGTGCGCCGTGAGGAATTCGAATCCCCGACCTTCTCAACGTCAATGAGACGCTCTAACCAGCTGAGCTAACGGCGCGTGAGACGACTATACCATATTGCGCTGCTAGCCGGAAACTGTCTGTGCTTTGGTGACCCTACGGGGAATCGAACCCCGATTTACGCCGTGAAAGGGCGCTGTCCTAGCCGTTAGACGATAGGGCCATGTTGCTTGTACATGGCCATACACTCTTCGCCTCTCTCGGAGCAAATGAACATTTGCTCGCTCGTTCGGCTTGATTGTAGGGCCTTACTTAAAACCTTATCATTTCTGCTTTGAAATGCTAGGATAACGAGCACTGGAGAGGTGGCAGAGTGGTCGAATGCACTGGTTTCGAAAACCAGCAGGGGCGAAAGCTCCTCGTGGGTTCAAATCCCACCCTCTCCGCCAAACGTAGTATACTTCCCGTATGGAAGGTGCTCCTGGGCGTCCCAAAAAGATATCAGAACTTGCAGAAGAAATTGGCCACGAACTCGGGGGTGGAGTGCGTATGTCAGAGGCCGAAAAAATAGCGTATTTGAAGGAATATGGAGATTCACTCCGCATTAATACTGACTTCGTATCGGTAGATACCTAC
The DNA here is from genome assembly GCA_021824605.1 of bacterium. Classification (GTDB taxonomy): domain Bacteria; phylum Patescibacteriota; class Minisyncoccia; order Phycocordibacterales; family Phycocordibacteraceae; genus C7867-001. The sequence continues at coordinate 10,297 of JAKAKH010000020.1, read as the reverse complement.
CGCACGCTCTTTGCAACTCTTGATCTCCATGGCAAGACGCTCATTAACGTGGGGGCCGGCTCTCCGATCGGGCGTGGCTATCCGCGGGTAAGCCCGGTGATGGAGGCACTCGATCAGAATAATGAGGAGGTCGTCTGTATCCCGATTGATTACGTACCTTCACGTACGAAGGGCTGGGATCTTCTTGATACGGAAGAGGTACATAGGAAAAGCGCGGTTACGCTCGAGCCGGTGACGGCAGACGCCACAGCGCTCCCGTTTCCGAGTGGTTCAATTGATGGGTATATTTCTACAAACCTCATTAACGAACCGCGCGCTGAAGGGTCGGAGGTTGCTTTCGTTAAAACGTTGTTCGCTGAGGCATACCGGGTACTTGCTCCTGGAGGTTTTCTCATTGTAAGTAGCTTCGGCTATTTCTGGTGGAAGACTGAAGATGGAACGATTCTCTATAACGATGCAATTGATGTGGAAGAGATAGTCACGGTTGAACAGGTTACCCAGTATCTTCGGGATGCCGGTTTTTCTTCTATCGAACCAATTCCTCTCAATGAGAAAGAAGTCGAGGCGGCAGTACAAGAGCGACGAGCCCGAAAACAGGGGGTGTATAGAGATGCTGGGGTAGTTGAAGCCTGCGCATTTTTCGTTAGAAAATGAGCTTTCTTTTGCATAGTATACTTATCTAGACAATGTCGGCAGCCTTCATTACTCAGATGATTCTCCAGTACCGCTACTGGATACTGATACCGCTATCCTTCATCGAGGGTCCGATCGTTGCTTTTGTTGCAGGAACGTTAGCATCCGCAGGGATTTTCAATATGTATTTTCTCGCAGGGCTCTTCTTCGTGCGCGACGTCGGACTTGATGGTGTCTATTATGCTATTGGGTACTTTGGCGGGCGTACGACCTTCTCTGAGCGTATGCTCACGAAGCTGGGGGTTACGGATGACCATCTTGGGAAAGTGCGCGAATTGTGGGCACGACGCCCGGGGACGACGATGCTTATTGGGAAGCTCTCGTACGGCATAGCATCGGCGTTTATTGTGGTTGCGGGGATGGTGAAGATGCCACTCCGAATATTTTTCACCTATGGCGCGCTCGTGGCTATTCTTGAGTACGGTTCACTCCTGTTTGTCGGGTATTTCTTCGGAGCATCGTTGGGCAGGAGTTTTGAACGAGCAATTGTGAATATACAGTACGTGATCGCTTTTTCAGCATTGGTTATCTCAGCCTACTATCTTTTGAGTTGGTATATGCGACGTTCTCTTTTGAAGGAGGATAAGCGTATTGAGGATATGCCGGTATGAAGAAAATAGTATTTGTGACAGATGCCTGGGCGCCACAGACCAACGGGGTCGTCCGCGTGCTCGAAGCCCTCATCCCGCTTCTTCGAGCGCGGGGGTATGAGAGTGTAGTGATTGAGCCAGGGCAGTTTACCACCGTTGCACTCCCATTCTACCCAGAGATACGCCTCTCACTCTTTGCCCGTCATCGGATTGCTCAAGTGCTTGAAGCGGCACAGCCTGATGCAGTGTGTATTGTGACCGAAGGAACGCTCGGCTGGGCGGCGCGTTCAGTGTGCCGTGCACGCTCGCTCCCATTTGTTACGTGGTACCACAGCCACTTCCAGCTCTATGTCGACGTACGACTCCATGGACTCCTCCGACCGGTGTTTGCGCTGATACGGCGATTCCACGCACCGGCTATCCGTACGATGGTCTCAACTGAAAGCCTGAAGAGAGAACTTGAGTCGGCAGGATTTCAAAATCTGGTACTGATGCCGCTTGGCGTCGATACGGACTTATTTACCAGGAATCCGACACCCTCTCTTGCGCCACTTCCAAAACCAGTATTCGCGTATTTCAGTCGTCTGGCCCCCGAAAAAAGCCCAGAAGAATTTATGCAGCTTTCGTTGCCCGGTACCAAACTGGTGATCGGCGACGGTCCTCTACGGAAGGAGCTTGAGAAAAAATATGGGAAAGAAAATATGTTTGTCGGGTATAAGCGAGGGAAGGAACTCGTCGAGTGGCTTTCGCTTGCCGACGTGTTTGTATTTCCGTCGCGCACCGAGACGTTTGGTCTTGTTGCACTTGAGGCACTCGCGTGCGGCATTCCTGTTGCGGCTCACGACGTGATGGGTCCGCGCGATATTATCGACAACGGTGTTGATGGTTTCCTGAGTGAAAATCTCGCTGAGGCGGCAGTCGCGTGCCTCACACTTTCGCCGGCTGCGTGTCGTGCGAAAGCCGAGCAGTATAGCTGGGAGCATTCTGCCGATACACTCATTCATAATCTCTTTCCGACGGAGGGATAGGGAATGGGCGTGCGGGTGAAACGACAGTATGCGGTAAGTGTGGTACGGTAGGCGCTGGCACAACTGTTCTTTGGAGGCTGGTATGAAGGCGAATACGTTGGTATGGGCGTGTACCTGGACAATCGTGGCGATACAGACATTCATTGCAGGTCTGCTCTACTTCACGTGGGTGCCAGAAATCTCACGGCTCTTGGTCATTTCTCTGTTTATCGCGAGCGCCGGGCTGGTTCGCTTGCCCTACGAAGGACCCAGGTCTCTTCTCAAGGAAAACTTCCTGCTCGTGTGCGCCATCTTCTTTTCGATTCTGGCGTCGTCGTGTCCGCTCCCTCGACTGCTCCCGCTTCTGCTTATGGCGATGTTGCTCATCGTGGCGGCTTCTCTTGAAGTCGTGGGCCACCTCGCAACCAACAACATGCCTCTTCGAGGACACCTTGCCGTGCTCGTCCTGCCGCAGGTCGTCATTGTCCTTATGGCGATCATCGCAATATGGTGAACGCTAGTATTTCACAACCCTCGTTTTCAAACGAGGGTTGCTGTTTTGTAACTTGGAGGAAGGACAATATCAGCGCACTATCTGCCACTCTTTATACGCAGCTTTATTGCGAAGCGTGACCGACACGCCATTTTTGATCCAGATGCCGTACGTACGGAGCCATCCGAGCTTGTGGGGACGTCGCAGTGAGTGGCGGACGCACAGTTTCCGATAGGATATGGTTCGACCGGTGGTAGCAAGCCTTCGAAATAGTTCGTTATCTTCTCCGGCTGCGAGCTGTTCTTCAAAACCACCAATCTCCCGAAACACATCAACGCGCACCATTTGGAATTCTCCTGAAGAGTTGCCGATGCGAAATACATTGTTTGAGACAATGTAGAAGTAATTCAGAGGGGCACTGAAAAAGGCATCTGCCAAAGATTTATTTTCTAGGTAGGGTTTGAGTGGGGCGGTTGCTGCAACCAGAGACTGTGAGGTTTCAAACGCACGCAGCATTTCTTCAAAGAATGACTGGGGAGATGGAATCAGGACATCGGCATCAATGAATACGAGATACGTGCCATTCGCGAGTGCTGCGCCGGCATTCTTCGCTTCGCCGAAGGTCTGGCGGCGAGGCTTGTCCCACACGACGATTTTGTCCGTATAGTTGCGGGCGATAGTGAGTGTTTCGTCGGTACTTCCACCATCGGTAATGATGATTTCGTGAGGGATAGAGAGTTCTTTGAAGTTCTGGAGCGTGCGTTCAATAAATGACCCTTCTTTAAAGGTTGGAATAATAATGGAGATGATAGGCATGGGAAGGGTAGTACGTACGACTTGCGACTAATGTTTCTTCACCCACAGGTAGAGATCTTCAATTGCTTTGACGCCATCGCCGGCCGCGATGTTGTTTTGGTGATACAGCTCGTCGGTGCAGTCACCGGCGGCCCAGATACCTTCGACACTCGTGCGTTGCGAACGAGGGTCGGTGACGATGCGTTTGACAGGGTCGAAATCTACCACGCCCTCAGCGAAAGAAGTATTCGGTATTACGCCAGCTTCAACAAAGATGCCCGATACTGCAAGCTCATTCGTCTCGCCGGTGTTCTTATCAAGGTAGGAGAGTCCGGTGACGAATTGTTCACCGTGTACTTCAGTTGGTTCGGTGTGCAAGAGAATGCGCATATTCGGGTGCGCCCGAGCTTTTTCGACGGTGATTGGATCGGCCTTGAGTTCGGTATGGCGGTGGAGAAGAGTGACAGACTTCGCATACGCCAGAAGCTGAAGGGCTGTCTCGAAGCCGGCGTTCCCGCCGCCGATGACCGCGACATCCATACCGCTAAAGAGGGGGCCGTCGCAAGATGCGCAGTATGTGACGCCTTTATTTTCAAACACATCGGCACCCGGGATAGTGAGTTTCCGGCGTCCGGCGCCCGAAGCGATGAGTACAGTCTTCCCGGAGAATGTGGCACCTGATTTGGTGGCGACGACAAATCCCCCGTCTGTTTTTGCAAGAGTGACGACCCGCTCGCCGACAGTAAGTGTGAGGAATTCTCCTTTGACTGCAGCAAGATGGGTAGCAAATGCTTTTGCAAGATCGGCGCCGCTAATTTTCGCACTCCCAATCCAGTTTTCGATACCTTCAGAGACAGTTGATTGCCCGCCAATTTCCTCGGCGATGAGCATTGTTTTTAAATGTTTGCGAGCGGCGTAGACGCCGGCAGCTACGCCTCCCGGACCGCCGCCAATGATGATGGTATCGTACATATACGTACAGTATATCAGAAAACAAACATGCGATGCTCTGGGCATCGCATGTTTGTTTTTTGGCTTACTTCTTGTGACGTCGCAGGAAGCTTGGAATGGCTCCCCAGGCTTCATCATCCTCAGGAGCGGGGGTCACTTCGTCGCGTTTTTGAGGAAGAGCGGTGACAATGGGTTCTTCCTTTTCGGTACTTGGCAGAGGCTCTTTCTTCTCTACTTTCTCGAGCACGGCAGGAATAATTTTCTCCTCTACTTTCTCCTCCTCTTTTTTCGTTTCGCGCTTTAGGATTTCATGATAAATGCGACCTCGTTCTTCTTCGCGTCGTTCGGTCGGGAGAGCAAACAGTGATCGCTCTGGTCCGGTCTGTGTTGCGTGTGCAGCGCTCTCAGGAAATCCTGTGGCAATCACAATGATGCGTATCTGACCTTTCTTGAGTTTCTCGTCGTGCATCATACCGAAGATAATCTTCGCATTCTTATCGACAGATTCGTTGATGACTTTTGCGGCTTCCTGCACCTCCATAATGCCGAGATCGTCGGAGCTGGCGACAACGAAGAGGACACCCTTTGCGCCGCTAATCGAGACGTCGAGAAGTGGGGAATTGACGGCCTGTTTTGCAGCGATGGTTGCGCGATCATCGCCCTCGCTGATACCGATACCCATAAGAGCTGGGCCGGCATTCTCCATAATCGCCTTGATGTCATTAAAGTCGGTGTTGATGTCGCCGGGGGTCGTGATGATGTCGGATACACCTTCAACCGCCTGACGGAGAATCTCATCACACATTGCAAAAGCGCTTTTCGCGGTGGTGTTTAAATCGACTACGGAGAGGAGTTTGTCGTTTGGAATGACAATAAACGCATCGACTTCTTTCTTCAGGTCAGCGAGACCGCGTTCGGCAATCTCCTTCCGCTGTGCTCCTTCAAACGAGAACGGCTTCGTCACGATAGCGATAACGAGGGCGCCGACTTCCTTCGCAATCTTCGCGACGACTGCAGAGGCACCGGTACCCGTTCCGCCTCCCATACCACAGGTGATAAAGACCATATCGCTTCCCGAGAGTGCTTCTTGAATCTCTTGGCGAGTTTCTTCAGCGGCGCGCTTACCGAGTTCTGGGTTCATGCCGGTGCCAAGGCCCCGGGTGAGATTCTTGCCGACGTGGATCTTCCGTTTTGCGAGCGAACGGTGGAGGTCTTGGGCGTCAGAGTTGACGGCGATGAATTCGACGCCACGCACCTTCGACTCGATCATGTGATTAACGGCATTTTTCCCTGAACCGCCGACACCGACAACGCGGATTCGTGCAAAAGTTTCGATTTCAGGTTCAACGCGTTTGGACATAGGTTTGGAAGGCTTTGTTTTCGTCATCATAGCAGAATCACGTTTTATGCAAATATTGACAATCTTTCGATACGAATCACCATTACGGTAGGAATTGTTGTAAAAATTTCTGAGCGGCGGCACGGAAATTCTTTTTTGGTGAGCTGGTATCTCCGGTGAGTCCCCAGAGCGCGAGTCCATACGAGACAGCCCACGTTGCATCCTGCAACTTCGCGTCGGAGGAGAGTCGGAATTCTGCGAGTCGCGCCGGAAGCTTGAGTGATCCCTTCGCAATGTCACTGATGCTTCCGATACCGGCGCCACCGCCCGAGATGATGATGCCGGCCGGGAGCGGTCCGCGTCGCCCGAGCGACTTCAAGTGTTTGTCGATAAGGGTGAACATCGAGGAGAGACGCGTTGTGATGAAATCGTCCACCTTCTTCCGGGTATACATTTGTCCCGACAGGCGTCCGAGTTTGACGCGCTCAGCTTCTTCGATGGAGATGCGGAATCCGAGTGCGATGTCATCGGTGATATGGCTCGATCCCATAGGAAATACCTTTACCGAGATAGGAATACCTTCGTCATAGACGACGATGGAGGCGGTTTCGGCACCGATATTGGCGAGGACACAGCCTTTCATCTTCTGTTCGCCTTCGAGCAGCACGTAGGAGCCGGCGAGCGGGGAGGCCATACGGTCAACGATCTCAATATTGGCATCCTCGACAGCTTTCGTCAGCATATCTTCATGCTGTGTGAGGCACGTCACGAAAAGGTAGTCGACTTCCAGGCGGACGCCTTTCATGCCGAGCGGGTCACCGAGAGTTTTTGTGCCATCGACGCGGTATTCAAGCGGAATGCTGTGGAGCACGTGACGATTTAAGAAACCAGGCGCTGCTGCTTCTCGTGCAGAGCGGGCAGCTTTCTCAAGATCAAGGGTAGTGATCTCTTGGTCAGCGCGAGAAATAATCGTCGAGCCTGTTGCGCGTGCCTCGTCGAGGGAGATACCGCCAATAGCGAGGAACGCCGAGCGAATGGGCACGTGGGCGATTGACTCGGCTTGCTGCTTCGCGCGGAGGATACTCGCGGAGACTTCTTCTTTGTTGACGATGTAGCCGTGTCGCAGTCCTTTCGATTCAGCGAGTCCGGTACCAATGATGCGCAGTTGTCGTGCGCCGTTCTTGTCAGCGAGTTCCTCGACGACGACGACCTTTACTTGGTACGTGCCGATGTCTATGCCGGTCGCTATTCTCCGTGACATGAGTAGTAGTGCGCAGTGTGTGCGGCGCAAATTGCGCGAGTAGTTTTCGTTCGCATTGTTCCATAGTACCGCCATGCGCCCATCCCTTCAAATGCAAAATTGCGTGGATAAAGAGGAAAAGGATGAAGAGTCGCTCACTCATGTCGTGCGCAGGAGCCTGCCGTGCCGCTTCAGCAAGACAGATGAACACTTCGCCGCTGTTCTCACCGAGTTGGTAGGAGAGGACGTTTGGTATATACGATTTCTTTCGTAACTGGAGATTTAGTTCCTGTGCTTTCTTCGGTCCGACAAAAACGAGCGACAGAGTCCAGCCAGGAAGCACGTGTTCGACAAGTTTCGTATACGCAAAACGCGGCACCGGGCGCCGCGTCAGATTGGTTATTTCAACCCGTGCCATTGAGCTCTTTAGCGCTTGCGCGTCTTTTTTGCAGCAGGATCAATCTTCCCAAGCTTCACGAGCTCGTTGTAGTTGTCGCGGCGTAATTTGGAGATAAGAGCTCGCTTGTGTTCAACATTCTTCGACATTGGGCGCTCCCAGTAGCGACCGTCACGGACGGCGCGAACGAGACCGAGGCCCTGTGCGCGACGGGTAAAACGACGAATAAGCGCAGTGGAACTCTCGTTCTTACCGCGACGGACTTCTACTCGAATGCCTGCTGTTGCTGCCATAATAGGTAGATTCTAGCACAAGGGGGTTACAGTTGTCTAATGTTACGCGACGGACTTCAGGCGCTCAATAATACTATCGAGCGGGAGAGTCTGTTCGACTTGCGTGGCGCGGTTGCGGAGGATGGCGGAGCCCTCGAGCGCCTCCTTGCGGCCCATAAGAAGGAGGTAGGGATTATTGTCTCGTTCAGCGAGTCCAAGCTGTTCAGTAAGCGACTCGGTCCCGATGTACTGAGTCAGCGGAACGCGGGCTTTACGGAAGTCTTCGGCAAGGCGAATAGAAATGCGCTTCGCTTCGTCGCCAATATGTACGAAGGAGAAGCGGACGCGCGCTGGGGTGGTTTTCTTCACAATCGAACCTTCGCTTGCGAGGGTGAGGACAGCGCCCGTAGCTGAGAGCGACGAAGAAGGGAAGAAATGTCGCGTGAGCTCATTGTAGCGTGAGCCCCAGGCGACTCGCTTGCCGGCGACTGTCAGTTCGAAGCAGGTGTCATTCCACGCATTTCCGCGGCTAAGGAGATTCTTCGCAAGTTCATAAGGCGTCTCAGTCATCTCAAGGTATTCAAGGAGGTCTTCAAACCGTTTCCGACTTGCATCAGAGAGGTGATCGGTTGGTGCCGGGAGGTCATCGGTGTACTCGTTCGCGATCGTGAATTCGGCGGCATCAAACGCATCGCATTTCGCGCGAAGCAAGCATTCCTCGGGGAGATCGGTCGCTCGTCGCTTGAAGAACGTGCCGAGTTCTCGCGCATACCGTGCACGCGTTTCCTTATCGCCCATCGAGTTGATGCGCACGACAGGTTCTTCGTGGTAGAGATCGCGGGTGAGGGCAATGAGCGCGCGTATGATGAGAGTATCGGCAATAGCTCGGTCGGTGCCAAGCGCATGGAATTGCACCACCGCTTTCTTCTGCGCGGGTCGGCCGGGCGCGATATTGGTATGCCAAAGGAAGAGCGGCTGCCGAGCCGAGGGCGTTGGTTCGATATGGCGGCACTGCTTCAGGAAATTCGCAATAACAGTTGCAGTAGGGTCAAGAGTGATGTTGGCGAGTGATTCAGGGTAGCCGACATTCTTTTTACTGCTGCCGCGCGACTTCGCCGCAAGAGTGGTGAGTGGCATAAATCCGTAATACTGTCCGACGGCACTCGCCTTACTTAGAATTTCTTCAGCAGGAACTATTTCGCGTATCATGGTGTAACGACAGTTGAGGTGCTGGTGGTGAGTGTGTAGTGTGCTGCGCCTGGGAAGAGTCCGAATTCTCCGACGGGGAGAATGCGCAAATCGACGCGGCCGATAATATTTTGTCGTGGCAGGACGCCCCAGACGCGACTATCGGAGCTATTCGGACGATTGTCACCCATCACGAAGTACTCGCCCGCGCCGAGAGAGACTTTCTTAGTGTACGTCGCGTCTTCATTTACAATGTAGGGTTCATCGAGCGGGAACGTGAGGCCGACTGCATTGGTAATAGACACGACGCCATGGTCGATAGAGACTGTTTCTCCAGGGAGACCGATAACGCGTTTAATATAGAAAATCGAAGGGTTTTTCGGGTAGCGGAACACGATAACATCACCACGGGCAGGAGCTTTGAAATCATAGACTGCTTCATCGACGATTAAATAGTCGAGATTTTCGAACGTGGGGTGCATCGACTCGCCATCGACGACGAATGGAGAAATAACAAAGATGCGGATCGGGATGACCACGACCACAATAAGGAACGCGAGAGTGAAAAGATCCTTCAGAAGACCCTTTCCAGTGTCAGGCATGCACGTATTGTACGCGTCTGTGGTGAGTGTGCAAGTTTTTATTCAACGATGTGCACTGTATGGTACGATGCACGCATGACAGTCGTCATTGTGGGTCTTGGAAATCCAGGAAAAGAATACGAAAAGACGCGACACAACGCTGGTCGAAGTGCAGTGGAGCTTGTTGCGAAGCAGGAAAGCTTCGACGAGTTCGTCTTCCACAAGACGAGCAATGCGCTTCTCAGTAAAGGTGCGATAGGTGACGAAACGGCGACGCTCGTGTTGCCTGAGACGATGATGAATCTCTCGGGGAAAGCAGTTGCGGCATTTGTGAAGAGCCTCAAAGCAGCAAAAAATCTGCTCGTTATTCATGACGACCTTGATTTACCGCTCGGTACGGTAAAGATGGTGTTCGGTCGCGGTTCGGGAGGCCATAAGGGCGTTGAAAGTATTATGCGAGCACTGAAGACAAAAGACTTTGCACGTATTCGTATCGGTATCAGTGCAGTCGGGAAGAAGAATCAGGCAAAAAAAGTGCAGGGCGAAGAAAAAGTTATCAAGATGGTGATAGGGAAGTTTAAACCAACAGAAGAAGTGGTGCTAAAGAAGGTATTAAAGAAAGTAGCTGAGGCAACTCGCGTCTTTGCAACAGAAGGGATCGACGCGGCGACGATGTTTACGAATACTCGCTAGGATACAAAAGGACACAAACAATCCGCGGCGCCCGAGGGCGCCGCGGAGTGTTTTTGTA
>JAKAKH010000023.1 GCA_021824605.1 bacterium | reverse complement strand
GAGTCCGTGAAAAGGATACGTCTCGTCGGCACGTGCATTTGGATTGATGATCGCATATGCGTCGGGGAGTTGTGCGCCGGGAAGGTGGTGGTCGGAAATGACTACGTCCATGCCAAGTTCGTTTGCACGCGCGACAGGCTCTACGTCAGTGATACCTGAGTCGACCGTCACGATGAGCGTCACACCATTTTTGGCGAGCTTTTCGATCCCGAGACAATTCATACCGTACCCTTCTTCGTGTCGATGCGGAATATAATTTTCAAAATCGGCACCGGCTTTCTGTAAGAAGTCGTGCAACAGGACCCCTCCAGGAATACCATCGCAGTCGTAGTCGCTCCACACGGCAATTTTTTCTTTGTTCGCTATTGCCTCGGCGAGGCGCCGTGCCGCTTTCTCCATATCAACCATACGAAGCGGATCGTACAGATGCAGGTCATAGGACGGGTTCAAAAATTTCTGAGCATCCTCGTGGGTCGTGATACCACGACGGACAAGCAGGGACGCTACGAGGTCATCGTACTCTGCGAGTGCCGAGCGGAGCGCCGTGTCGAGTGGATCGTGGAGGGAGAACATGTAGAGGACATTGTATACTTGCTCCATGGAAGACACCATTTTTATGAAAATTATTAGGAAGGAAGTACCCGCACATATCGTCTACGAAGATGAGGAGACGCTTGCCTTCCTCGATGTAAAACCAAGTGCGCCCGGACATACGCTCGTGATACCGAAAAAATTTGCGACGAATATTTTCGATGTTGACGAAGCGACCCTTAGTGCGGTTATGCGGACGGTGCGAAAAATTGCTCCAGCAGTACGAGATGCTGTGGGAGCGCACGGCGTGCACATCAATTCAAATCATGGGGCGGCTGCCGGACAGATAGTGTTCCACCTCCACTTTCACATCATTCCGCGACAGAAGCGAAGTGACTTTTCGTTTAGCTGGCCGAAGAAAAAAGTAGCTCGGTCTACGTTCGAAACAACAGCGGAGAAAATTCGTCAGGCGATTGGGTGAGCGTCGAGAGCTTCAATACCGGGGAGGGTGCCTTTCGCAAGAAAGTCGAGCATTGCCCCGCCGCCGGTGGAGACAAAAGAAAATTTAGAAAGAAGACCGAGCGTTTCGATTGAGGCGACAGTGTCACCGCCACCAACAACAGAGTGCGCTGCCGAGCGTGCGGTTGCAGCAGCAAAAGCATCCGTGGCACCAACGAACCCGCTCTCGTATTTCCCAAGCGGCCCATTCCAGAGAATAGATTTTGCTTGTGCTGCAAGAGACGCAAGCAGGGCGTCGGTGCCGGGACCTTGATCGCGAATAGATTCGTCAGGGTGAATAGCATCAACACTCGCAACACGTGCACTCGTCTGTTCGTTGGGCGTCCCAACGACGTCCCCGGGAACAACCAGCGCATCAATAGGAAGTGCCAATTGAGGATTCCCAAGAAGGCGTTGTATCGAATCGGTGTCTTGGTCTGAGACAAGCGACTTCCCTACCTGATGACCAGCTGCCTTCAGAAAATCATTCGCAAGCGCGCCACCCACAAAGACATGGTCGTATGTTTTTAACAGTGTCGTGAGAACCGCTTCTTTGGTACTAAATTTCGCACCGCCGATGACCGCGAGCGACGGACTCTCCGGACGAAGAGCTTTCTGCAGTTCCCGTACCTCCTCTTCAACAAGCAGGCCCGCATACGAGGGAAGAAATTTTGGAATACCCACAATGGAGGCGTGTCGTCGGTGACAAGTATCAAAAGAATCTTCAACAAAGACGTCTCCGAGCGCGGCAAGTTCGCGAGCAAAAGTCTCATCGTTCAACTGTTCTCGCGTATCACGCCGAAGATTTTCAAGTACTAAAATATGTCCGGGAAGGAGTGAGCGAACTGCCTCGCGAGCACGCGGGCCGATTGTTTCAGGGAAAAAAGAAACACGAGGAATGAGTTTTTTGAGTGCCTCGTAGACGGGGGCGAGCGTTTCCGTTCCTTCCTCGCCGATATGGCTCAAGAGTACGACGCGCGCACCGCGCTCAGAGAGATATTGAATAGTTGGAATTGCACGACGCAGGCGATAGTCATTTACGACCCTCCCCTGCTCAAGGGGTACATTCATCGCAACGCGGACGAGTATCGGAATATTTTCGAACTGCGGAATATCGCGAATGGTTCGCATACTAGGAAAGTTGCTGCACCAGTGCAGTGAAGGTAGCTGCGTCAACTGATGCATGCCCAATCAGTACGCCATTGATACCGGAGTGTGCCGCAAGGGCGCGGATGTTATCTGGCTCTACGGAGCCACCGTAGAGTACCGCAGCGTGCATGGCGTTTTTCCCAGGAAGAAGTTCAGCGAGAATTTTGCGGATATAGAGCACCATCTCAGCGAGGTCGTTTGGAGTGATGGCATGTTCAGCGGTCTTCCCTATCGCCCAGAGTGGCTCATACGCGATGATGATACGCAGGCGCTCTTTTGCGGTGAGTGCGGCAAATGCCGTTGTTATCTCTTCGCGTATAAATGCGAGGTAACGTCCCTCGCGATCACGTTCGTGTTCCCCGACACAGAGAATGGGTGTCAGGTTATGTGCGAGTGAGCGGGTAATCTTCAGTGCGACAGTGTCATTGGTATCTCCTGCTGCACGCCGCTCAGAGTGGCCAACGATTGTATAGGTCGCACCGCTTGCCGCGTACATCGCGGCCGTGGCTTCTCCGGTTGCCGCGCCGCCGGTGCTCGCCGAGATGTCTTGTGCTGCAAACGCGACGTTTGAGATATTTCCCGCGGCAAGCTTCCCAAGAAAAGGGGCTGGCGGTGCAACGATAAGCGTCCCTGTACGAGAGCGAGCAAGTTTCTTGCTCGTGGCAACAAGTTTTTTGGCTTTTTCAAAATCCTCAACGTAGGCTTTCCAGTTTGCGATGATAAACATATAGGAAGAGTATAGCAGCCTGTGTGGCCCCGCGAACAGGAGAAACTACTGTTTCTGCAGCCAGTCGATAAATTGCCACTGAGTCGACGTGGTTGGCGTGAAAGGCGGCGGATTCGTTGAATTTTGTCGGTCAAATACGAAGTTCCATTTCGAATCAGGATACCCCGACCAGCTTCCCTGTCCGCCGTTACAAACGCCAATCCAATAATTATTTTGACGGAGTCTCGAGACAATCGTGCCGAGCATGGAGAGCGTGCCCCGGTACTGATACGCAGAGGTACTGCAGTCGTATAGATTTCGACCAAAAGCACCCGACTGCGCGACAAATATGCCATCGAGAGTAAGGTTTTGCGGCGTATTCGGGCCAATCAGGATGTTGCGGGAGGCAATAGCGGTGAGTCCGGCTGAGCCATCAAAAGCGGTGTACGTGAGGTTGTTCGGCAGAACGATATTTGGGTAGATACCCTGCGTCGTGACATTTGCAGCGATAAGGGTGACTTTGGATGAAACAGCACCTTCAATCCACGCATTATCCTCAACAAAAATGACCCCGCAATTTGCGGGAATGGGGTACGTCCCAAGAAGTGTCTCTGAGGTGATGAGCGAATAATCTCGCGCGGTCGAACTAAAGCCAGTTGAGCCATCAACGGGAAGAGACATAAGACTGGTATTGACGGCAGTTACTTTTTTAACGGTGACGGTGCCATCTCCGTTGAATAGGAGGTGGTAGCCAAGATAGGGTTTTTGCGTTGTTGATATGCGCGGGAAATACAGCCCAGAGGTCTGTGCAATCGTTTTTAACGAGGAGAAACTTGTAGCAATAGCCGTGAAGTCAGTCTGCGGTGTTGGGAAATTCCAGAGATTTTGATTCGCACCGGTACCAAAGATGCCGGGGACGGTCTTGGTGGGGGAACAGCCAAAAGAGGGATCACACGACCACGAGGAGAGCGAAGAGGTGACCGGAGCGTTGTTTTGCGTCGAGTCCATGCGCAATCCGCCGTTGCTGTGCATCGGTCCGTGGAAGATCGTACCGTCAAACCACGTGCTCGCGTTCACAATCATTGAGTAGCGGGCGACCGAAGGTTGAGCGTATCGCGCCCAGAGTGTGGATGATATGGTTGGTGCGGCGCTCGGTGTTCCAACACTCGTGACGTCAATTGACTGGATCACTCCGCAGGCACTATTGCCGACAATGGAGAGTGAGTAGGTACCAAGTGCACTTCCCTCGGGGTCGATGTAGGTGCTGGTATACGGGCCGGGATGCCCCGTACCATCAGTGATATCTCCTGGAAAGTGCGAGAGATACCATCGATAATGGTCGAGACCCGCCTCAGCAATGTTAAAGGCTACGGCATGCTGTTGGGTGACGTCTTGGGCATGATTTTCGCTCAGCACAAACCCTGACAAGGCGATCAAGAGAGTGAAGAAGATACCGCCAAAGATAATGACAAGAAGCATGATTGAACCACGAAACTTTTTTGACGAAGACGATAGCGGAAGAAGAGAGTGGTTCATAGTTGGGTTTTAAGATTTCTGAGCGTCGCAGCGCCTGAGAGAGTCAGAGAAAAAGGAGCCCGATTGGTATTCACGTCGACCACGACTGTGGTCAGTACTGAAGCAATTTTTGAGACATTCACCGGAGGAGCGAGCTCGGTACCGGTAGCATCGAAGTAGCGAAAGACGGGTGTGGTAGAAGCGTTCACGATCGAAGTTGCGATGCTCGTGGTCGCGCTACTCCCACCAACATAGGATGGGGGGTTATTGGTGGGTTCAACAACTGTTCGGTACAGCGTGCCATTTTCAAGATCATACGTTACTTCCTCGACGAAAGGTCCTGTGGATGACATTTTCGCAAAGAACGTGATGGATGAAGTTGCTGCATTTGCGATTGGATAGGATCCGTCGCTACCGTAGGAAGCTTCACGTAAATGAAACATCGCGTCTTCGATGCCTCGGCGTGCCTGGGTAATAGCTATTGATTGCTCAAGTGTGTACGAATTTGTTTTATAAAAATACGTAAGTAATACTCCGAGCGTCACCGAGATAAGGGCAGTAACGGCGATAACTACGAGCGTTTCGATAAGAGTAAACCCGCGAAGCTTCCCTTCTCTGTATAGATACGACTGAGTGATAGCGGCAGGTCTCATGGCAGTATGACGGTTGTGGCGGCGGCATGCCCCGTAACGCTAACGTTTGCAACTGTCGTTGTTGCATGTCCGGGTGCCGATACCGTCAGAGCATACGTGCTACTTGCGAGTCCGCTGAAGTACGCAAATCCACACGAGGAGGTTGGTACGGTCGCTGCATACCCGCCTGTCGTGAGGACTACTTTTGCATTCGGAATAGTATCGCCAGCCGTAGTGGTGACCACGACCGGGAGAGTGTTGGTTGTGGGGGTTCCGAAGATGAGAGCGGTGGTCGTGGCGGTGCCCGGCATAAGTTGATACGGGGCGGCCGTACAGCTTTCGATAAGAGGCGAAGAACCAAACGACGGCGTGTAGACATCCCATTCGAGTGTTTCCGTTTTTGTAGCGGCGGCACCGGTGGTGTCGCTCACAATGGTTTTGTAGAGAGGGGCGTTATTGGCGTCAGTACCAATTGTTTTCGCGCCAGTGAGTGTAAAAGCGATGTTCGGGAGCGGGAGCGGACCTTCAGTGTGCGAGAGTGACCACGACGAGATTGTCGGGGCGGTCGTGGTGGCGTTGGTCGAGAGGAGGGCTTCAAGCGAGAGCTGCGGATAGCTTGACGTCGCAAGGCCGGTCAATGACACAGGGAACGTCGAGAAGCCTGTGCTATTCCCCGGAAGAACGGCATCGGGAATGGGGGTGCCGGCACCATCATCGACACGCACTACAGCAGTGGTACCGGGAGGAGTTGTGAGTGAAGCGTCCAGTATTCCCCACCCATCAAGGCCGCTTGGAGAAATCGAAATGGACCGAGCTGATCCAGAGAGCGCGTAGCCGATAGGAGCAGGCTGGCTCGCGAGGGTCAGAGTGCCACCACTCACTTGCGTCTGATTCATGCTTGCAAGATTGGCACTACTCGCGAAGGCGTCGGTAAACATCGTCGTGACTGCCGGAGAGAAACTCGCGAGGGTCAGAGTGGCGAGCTTGTCGATGGCGAAGGTTGCGCCGGTTGTTTGGTTTTTCGCAATCGTTAAATAGCCAGGATTTGGATTAACGTTCGGACTCACACGCGCATACGTTTGGGCGCTTGAATATCCCGAGCGAGACACAAATACCTGATATTGCGATGAGGTGGCGGCACCATCGATGACTGAAAACCCGGTGGCGTTACTGAAGGTGGTGAAGTCGACCGAGGGCGTGAGAGCGGTATTGACGATATGGACGGTAGCACCGCTCATACCGGCGCCGGTTGCATCGACGACGTGAATAGAGAGAGTTCCTCCGTTAGTGGCGGCTTCGATACCGGGTGGCACAAAGTTTGAGGCAAGGACAACGGATTTGGTGAGGCCATAGATAGAGTAGGAGACGGTCACCTTCCCCATTTTATAATCGGTAGTAATACCATTGGTGTCATTTATCCCAACGCCATCAGCAGGGTCATCTGCGTAGACAATGTATGTGCGAATACCATAGGAAATCCCATCGATAGTGGAGGTGGCATTCTGTGCCACGGTCCCAGCAGGAATACCTCCAACGGTACCGATTGCGTCGTAGGAAAGGCCGTGGAGATACTCCATCTGAGAACTTGCGAGTTCGGTAGCAGCCGCTTTCGCTTTCGCGAGGGTTGAGAGAGTGAGGGATGCTCGCAGGACGCCAAAGAGTGCCATGAATAGAACAAGCATGAGGGCTGTTCCGACGATAACATCGATCAGGCCGAATCCGCGCGTCGAGCGAGACATTAGAAAGCTGATGAGAGCGAATAAATAGGAGCAATCATCGACACAGCAAAGACACCGACGCCTGCGCCGATGACAAGCATCAGCAGCGGTTCGATAATGGTTGAAAGATCTTTTGTTTTCTCAGCAACATCGGCTTCATAGAACTCAGCAACCTGTTTCAGCATATCGGTCACGTTGCCGGTTTCCTCGCCGACAGCGAGCATATCGCTCATCAGTATGGGATAGAGCTTGGTGTGAGTGGCAAAGGCGAGCGACAAGAGTTCCCCTTTGCGGACATGGGTCTCCGCTTCTTCGATCACACGGGCAAAAGGTACTGCCCCCACCACTTCTTTGGTAATCGAGAGAGCTTCAAGTACAGGAACGCTTGAAGCGAGGAGCGATGAGAGTGTGCGCGCTGCACGCGCCGCATACGTCTCGCGCACCAGCTCGTTTATCACTGGGAGGTAGAGAGATCCAAGAAGGATAATAGCCCCGCCTCGTCGTGAACGAACAAAAGCGACACCGCCAACTACCAACACGACCATTCCAATAAGCACAAGGACGATATTTGAAACCAAGAAGTTTGAGAGTGCGACGACGATTTGTGTTGCGAGGGGGACTTTCACACCAAGCTGGCTGAAGGTACTGGTAAGAGTTGGGACGACGAATATCAGCATCAAGATACCCACCATAATGACAGCAGAGATGACGATCGACGGATAGATCATCGCCCCGCGAATTTTCCGGGTCAGTTCATCAGAACGTTCCATTTGGAGCGCCACGGAGAGGAGCGAGTCTGCCAAGGCCCCCGACTCTTCCCCGGCTTTCGTCATTGAGATAAACAACTCGGAGAATACTTTTGGATGTGCAGCAAGCGCATCGTGGAACGAGGATCCTCGTTTTACAGCATCAGAAAGACTGACCATAATGGCTTTCAAGTGTTTGTTCTCAGACTGTCGCTCGATCACCGAGAGCGAACGTGAGAGGGAGAGGCCAGCCCGAAGCATGGCTGAAAGATTGCGAGCCACCCGACTTACTTCAGTGTGCTTAATACCCGTGCCGAAAGAGATATTGAGCCATGCTGGAATCTGGAACCCCTTCCCTTCCTCGACGAGATTAATGACCGAGCCCTCTTCTTTTTGAACTTGGTCGTAGACAGCAAAACGTGTGGGCGCCTCGATGGTTCGTACTTGGTCGGGCATTCCTTCTTTTCGTATGGTGACGCGGAATTTCATAGTTATTCGGTGACAGCGCGCAGCACTTCCTCGAGACTCGTGATGCCGCGAGCGGCTTTGTAGATACCATCTTCAAGCATCGTGAGCATGCCCTCTTTCTTCGCCTGCTCTTCAATAGCGTCGCTGGTGCTTGATTTGAGCATCACTTCGCGGATGGCTGGAGAGATAGCAAGGATTTCATGAATGCCGATACGACTCTTGTAGCCATCTTCGCACTCGGCCGACGGTACCGGATGATAAAAGGGCAGCTCATTTAATGTGGAACCTTTTTTAATAAGCTTCTCTTCCTCGAGAGCTTTAAATGCAATATTGAATTCTTCCTCTTTCGTGACTTTTGAACGCTCAGTCGCATCAAGGGTATAGGATTCTTTGGTCTCGCAGAGTCTGCGGACAAGTCGTTGTCCAATAATGACGCGCACAGTGGAAACAAGCAGGAACGGTTCAACGCCCATATCGATGAGACGGGGTATCGCGCCTGCGGCACTATTGGTGTGTATGGTTGAAAGGACGAGGTGGCCAGTGAGTGCGGCATTCACGGCGAGTGAAGCAGTTTCACTATCGCGAATTTCGCCGACCATGATGATGTCTGGGTCTTGGCGCACAAGCGAACGGAGTCCTGCTGCGAAGGTAAAGCCTATCTGTGGATTCACTTGCGTCTGGTTCACTCGCTTCATCTGGTATTCAATAGGGTCTTCGACGGTTGAAATGTTGACGTCGGGTTGATTCAAGATGTCGAGAATCGTATAGAGCGTTGTCGTTTTCCCCGAACCGGTTGGTCCTGAGACAAGAATGAGGCCGGTGGTCTGCTTGAGCGCGTGATGGATACGCTCCATGTTCTCCCCATGGAAGCCGAGTTTCTCGAGCGTGAACCCCTCCCCTGTTTCGCGCAGCAAGCGCATGACGGTTTTCTCGCCAAAGAATGTAGGGAGAATCGACACACGAAATGAAACACGATCAGCCTCAGTTTCCATTTTGAAACGACCGTCTTGTGGCAGTCGCTTTTCGTCGAGCTTGAGATTGGAGAGCACTTTCACGCGCGCGATGATGCCTGCCGCAGCTGCTTTCGGGAGCGTCATAGCGTCATGCAAGATGCCGTCGATACGGTAGCGGACGAGAACCTGATCTTCCATAGGCTCGATGTGGATGTCAGAAGCCCCTTGGACGATTGCGTGTCGAAGGAGCGTATCAACAATACGCACAATCGGCAGATCCTCAGCCATTTTCTTCAATTCGTCTCCCGAAAGATCCTTCCCTGCCTCATCTACGACACGAATCTTGCCTGCTTCAGTCGAAATGATGTCACCGAACTCGTCTTTGAGTGATTTCTGGTACTGCAGCAGGGCGAATTTAATACTCTCAGTATCCGTGAGCCGTGGCAGAATTCTTAATCCGGTTTTTTTATTGACCGTCTCGATGGACGCAAGGTCCTCGACATCGAGCATGGCAACTTCGAGTGAGCCACCTTCCTTTTTGAACGCAATAATATTATGAGTGCGAGCAATCGGTTCCGGGATGAGCGAAAGGACTTCGGTTTGGATATGGTGCTCTTTCAGGTTTATGAACGGGATACCGAGCACGTAGGCTTGAATGCGTCGCAAGGCATCTTCGGTGAGCGAGCCGCGGGAGACAAGCGTGTCGCCAAGTGACTGGCCGCGTTTCTCAGCTTCAATGGCCGCATCATCAATCTCTTTTTTCGCAACGAGACCTGAGTCGATGATAAATTCTTTCAGTTCTCCTTCTGAAACGTGCATATGTATAGAAGTATAGCGTGCTTGTGCCAGCATAAGAGACGCTTTTCACAGGCACATTGACGAAACGAAGGTGTCTTGGTACTATTTTGTTATTCGAGTGTCCGCGGCGCGGACATTTTTGTTAGAATAGACGTATTAGCTAGACATACACATTCCATATGATTGATCTTAAAACCATGGGCACGGTACTCGGAGAGTTCGAAGAACGAGGCATTAGCCGCGAAACGATGATTGATGCCATTGAAAACGCGATGGCAACCGCCTACAAGCGTGAATACGGTAAGCGCGGTCAGGTAGTGCGGGCAAAGCTCGACCTTAACTCCGGCACAATCTCCTTTGAACAGATAAAAACCGTCGTTGACGAGTCCACTGTTCGTTTCCCAGATGAAGGTGAGGAGGCAGCTGAGGAGCACATCCACCCATTCCATGGTGACGAAGAGCAGCTTTCTGAGGGAGAATTGCCGCGTTTTGATTCAGAAAAACATATTCTTATTGCGAACGCGAAACTCATCAAGCGTGGTGCCGTGGTCGGCGAGGAGATTGTCTTCCCGCTTGAGCCGCAGGATGATTTTGGACGTATCGCCGCACAAACCGCAAAGCAGGTGGTGATTCAGAAGGTGCGCGAAGCAGAAAAACTCTCCATGATGGAGGAGTTTGGCGAAAAGAAAGGCGAGATTGTAAGCGGTATTGTGCAGCGGATCGAACGAGGTTCTATCTTCGTGGATCTCGGGCGCACGACGGGTATTATCCCCTACGAGGAGCAGATTCCGGGCGAGCGGTACCGTATGGGTGAGCGTATTAGCGCCTACCTCTATGCCGTCGATGAAGGATTCCGTGGTGTCTACCTGCGGCTTTCTCGTGCGCATCCGAAGTTCGTCGTGAAGCTTTTTGAGATGGAGGCTCCTGAACTTGCTTCGGGCGCTATCGAGATAAAAGCACTCGCGCGGGAACCGGGGAGCCGCACGAAGATTGCACTTGCTTCAACTGACCCGCACGTCGACCCAGTCGGCTCGCTCGTTGGTCAGCGCGGCGTTCGTGTCTCGACCGTTATGGGAGCTCTTGGTGGAGAGCGCATCGATATTATTGAGTGGAATGATGACGCAAAAGAGTTCATTAAGGAGGCGCTTTCGCCTGCAACACCGCTCGAAGTGGAGCTACAGGAGGATGAACATCGTGCGCTCGTGACGGTCGCAGAAGACGAACAGTCGCTTGCTATTGGCCGTGGTGGTCAAAATGTGCGTCTCGCCGCAAAACTCACTGGCTGGAATATTGATATTATCTCCGCGGGCGGTGAGAATGTTGCTGAATCCAATGGTGAGTCGGTTGCTATTGCGGACGAGGAAGGAGATCCGGCTGAAGTAATTGGAGCTATGCCGACTAAGAGCACGGAAGTGATTACTGAGGAGCTCCCCCAGACAACAGGACTTCCTGCAGAAGAGGAACTCGTCGAGCTTCCGGCAAGCGATGAAACAGCAGCAGACAAGACAGAAGATCGAGACACTGCACAAGACGAATAAGTACTTGCTAGGCTATACTTACGACTATGAACCTACTACACGATATTGATTCAGGTACAAAGGAAGCGATGAATGTCATAGTGGAGATTCCGAAGGATTCTCACAATAAATACGAGATTGATAAGGCTACGGGTGTTATTAAGCTGGATCGTGCGAATTACGATGCTGCGGCGTACCCATTTGACTACGGGTTTGTACCACAGACTCTGTGGGATGACGGCGATGCTCTGGATGTGATTCTGCTCACCACGTATCCGCTCAATGTGGGGATTCTTGTGGCTGCCCGCCCGGTAGCGATCCTTAATATGATTGATGGTGGCGACGCCGACGACAAAATTATCGCCGTTCCGGTTGAGGACAAGCGATGGGAGGATGTTCAAGATCTGGAAGACATCAACAAGCATACGCTGAAAGAGATCGCGCACTTCCTCGAGACATACAAGAGTCTTAAAGGGAAAGCCGCGTCAGTGGTGATACAAGGGTTTAAAGGTCGTGCGGAAGCAGAGGTGGCATTTGAACGTGCCAAGAAACTGTATAGCGAACGCGGATAATCATGGATGACGAGAAACGACTTCCGCCTGGCGTTCCTTCTCCAAAACAGCAGTCGTGGGGTGTCCTCATCTCGATTGTGGTTATTGTGCTTATGATTACCATCGGTGCGTTCTATGCCTGGGGTAATCGCCTTGCACAGGAAGGACAGTACAGTGCTCCCGCAGCGACACATTGATATAATTTTTCACTATGAAATACACACAGCCAAAAGCTTCTATGATGGTTCCGATGGTGATTGAGAAGAGTCAGTTTGGGGAGCGTGCATACGATATCTACTCACGGCTTCTGAAAGAGCGCATTGTCTTTCTCGGCGGTCCTATTGATGACGATGTAGCAAATCTTGTTATTGCCCAGCTGCTCTTCCTTGAAGCTGAGGATCCAAAGAAGGATATCTCGCTCTACATTAACTCGCCGGGCGGGTCCGTGACCGCGACACTCGCTATGGTCGATACGATGAATCACGTCAAACCAGACGTGTCCACAGTATGTGTTGGTATGGCAGCCTCAGGCGGAGCAATTCTTCTCTCTGCGGGCAAGAAAGGTAAGCGTTTTGCGCTTCCGAATGCCGAAATTATGATCCACCAACCTCACGGCGGAGCTGAGGGTCAGGCAACGGACATCGAAATTACCGCGAAGCAGATAGTGAAGCTGCGCGAGCGATTGAATCATATTCTCGCGAAGAATACCGGACAAACTTTTGCCAAGATTGAGAAGGACGTCGAGCGAGACTTCTTCCTGACGGCGGACGAGGCGAAGAAGTACGGCATCGTCGATAAAGTATTCTCGTAAACCTAGGAAATACGCAACAAAACCCCGCGCGAGCTATGCCGCGCGGGGTTTTGTGTTAGAGTCTCCCATATCCTCGTATGTCGCTTAAAATCATATTGATTATGCTGGCGCTCTCGGGCGTCGGCGGTATTGTCCTCGGCTACGTCCTTCGAGTCCTTATTGGTCTTGCACAGCGGAGCTCGGTTGAGATCGATACAAAACATAAGTTGCTTCAAGCGAAGGAGCAGGCAGCAAAAATCCTTAAGGATGCAGAATTCCGGAGTGCCGTTGTCGAAACAGAGCGTCTCGCCCCACTTGAGGAGCGCGAAGAGAAAATGAGTCTTCGGGAGGAACGAGTCGCCACGCGCGAAGAATTCCTTGATTCTCGCCAGCGGGATCTTGATGAGAAAGAAAGCGACCTTCGCCTACGCGAACAGGAAGCGATACGAGCGAAGAATGCCGCAGAGAAGCTCACTGCAGAACGTACGAAGGAGCTTGCAAAAGTTGCGCACCTCTCAGAAGAAGAAGCTCGGAAGGAGCTCTTTGCGGAGATTGAACGAGCAAATGAGGAGGCTATTTTGTTACGCATTCAGAAATTGACTGCGAATGGACGAGAACGGCTCGAAGAGAAGGCGCGTGACATGCTCACCAGTGTGATTCACCGTCTCGGGAATGCGGTAAATACGGAAGTGCTATCGCTCTCCATCACCCTCCCTTCAGAAGAGATGAAGGGGAAAATAATTGGGAAAGAAGGGCGTAATATCAAAGCATTTGAGCGCGCAACGGGCGTCGATGTGATTATTGACGACATTCCGGATCGCATTTCCCTCTCTTCGTTTGATCCTCTGCGACGGGCAGTCGCGAAGATTGCGCTCGAGAAACTTATTGAGGATGGTCGTATTCAGCCTGCGAAGATAGAGGAAATGGTTGAGAAGACGCGCGCGGAAGTCGACGAACTTATCACGCAGAAGGGCGAGGAGGCAGCATACGAAGTTGGCGTGGTGGGGCTCGATCCGAAGCTCATTACCCTTCTGGGGCGGCTGCACTTCCGTACGAGTTTCGGCCAGAACACGTTGCAGCACTCAGTCGAAATGGCACATATCGCAGGGATGCTTGCGACGGAGCTTGGTGCTGATGCTGGTGTTGCGCGAACTGCGGCGCTTTTGCATGACATCGGGAAAGCAGTCGATCATGAGGTACAGGGCACGCATGTAGAAATCGGACGGCGGATTCTTGAGAAATTTGGCGTTGATCGGCAAGTAATTGTAGCGATGCAGTCACATCATGAGGAATACCCGTATGAGTCACCTGAGGCTATTATTGTGCAGGTGGCAGATGCTATTTCAGCAGGTCGGCCGGGAGCTCGTCGTGATACGGTTGACCGGTATCTTGAGCGTTTAGGCGATTTGGAGCGTCTCGCAGCGACTTTTGAGGGAGTCGAGAAGGTGTACGCTATTGCGGCAGGCCGTGAGATACGTATTTTTGTGAATCCTGGCAAAGTATCTGACATTACTATGCACACGCTTGCTCGCTCCATAGCAAAACGTATACAAGAAGAGCTTAAATACCCGGGCGAAATCAAGGTGAACATCATTCGCGAAAATCGCGTAGTCGAATTTGCGCGATAACGGACGGCAAAACGCTAATTTCGCGCTATCCACGTACGCTTGTAAAGCCCGCTTGCGCAATATGGCGCATTTCTTATACTTTAGGGCATCCCCGCTCTCGCCTTACGAATGCGGGATTACCAAGTAGCAGACACTCATGAATAAAGCAGATATTGTCGACAAGGTGCATGGAGTTCTCGGCTCGACGAAAGCTGATGCAGAGCGTGCGGTCGAGACGGTTATCGATTCGATTACGTCTGGTCTGAAGTCGGGAGATGAAGTCTCGATTGCTGGCCTCGGCATTTTTGCAACAAAGGCACGCCCAGCGCGCCAAGGTCGCAACCCTCGCACCGGAGAGACGATTCATATTGCAGCAACTCGCACAGCGAAGTTCCGCCCAGCAAAAGCTCTCAAGGACGCGGTTAAGTAGGTCCCGACGTTTTTGAGTAAAGAAAAACGACGTTTCCACGTCGTTTTTCTTTTTAGACAGTGAGTGCTGGTCCGGGGCCAGTCAAATCATGGTGCATAGCTTTACTGGGACGGGGCATTTTTGCAAAAAGTACACCGGATAAGACGTAAAAGAGCATATGAATGATGAGCGCATACACAATACCGGTCGAGATGAAGGTGATGAGAAAAGTGAACACAAAGCCGCCGAGCGAGGCGTAGGTGGTGTAGTAGATTCCCCAAAACATACCTGAAGTACGGAAGATGTAGAGGTGGGCGGCAGCAAAAAGTGCAACAAAAATACCGACAGTGATCGGGTAGGATACTCCGTTTTGCATAAGGGAGAGAATCATAACGCCAGCGATGAGCTGTTGAAACACGACGTCACCAATTTTAGCGAGGATGTACTGCTCGCCAAGCGTGAGCATCCCTTCCCCAGGAGAGAGTCGCAGGAGCCATTCTGCGCGGCCATCTTGCTTGCGAGTTGCGTGAAAGAGTATGGGGAATACGACTAAGAACAAGAAAGTGAGGAAAAGGTAGTGTATGAGGGTGACGTGCGCGAATAATTCACGCACGTGTGCTGGGAAAAGGAGGGCAACCACCACTGACCAGGCACTGAAGTAGAAAAGCGAATACACCGGGGCATCAGCAAAGCTGACGTGAAATTGTTTCTCAAACAGGTAAAAGTGAAGTGTGCGAGCTCCCGCAGAAATAAGCACCAGCACGAGAATAGGCATAAAAATAAGCCACGATGCAATAGAAAACGTCATGGTTCGAGCATACCATAGCCGAAACGGGCTAGGGCACCCTCTCTTTTCAGGAGAGGTATTTCTTTTTCTTCAGTTTTTCGGGGAGA
>JAKAKH010000043.1 GCA_021824605.1 bacterium | reverse complement strand
CGGATGGCTATGCCCGACTTCGGGGGATGTATCTACGTGTTACTACCTCGTTTGCCGGTTGCCCTTGCGGGCCCCCTTGACTTGCATGACTTATCCACGCCGCCAGCATTCATCCTGAGCTAGGATCAAACTCTCAATAAGAATAGGCGGAACAAAAGAATTCACACATCTTTTACCCTTGCCATCATTCTTAAAAATGGCAAGGGCGTGCCCGCCACCTCCGTGGCGGGCGTTCACGTATTCGGTTGTCAGAGGTCAAAAAAGCACCCCGTCCCGCAAGAGCGGAACGCTAGTGGCTATAGTATAGGAGTATCTAGGTGGCGTCAACACCCTCATTCTCCCCTCCTCAGACCAGGGTCGTCGCTACGCCAGTGCTACACTGGTAGCATGGAAAAACGAGTTGTTGTGGCGGTTTCTGGCGGGTTCGACCCGGTACACATCGGGCACATCCGTATGTTCCAAGAAGCGAAAAAACTCGGCGATGAGCTCGTGGTCATCCTCAATAATGACCACTGGCTCCGTGATAAAAAGGGTTCCCCGTTTATGCCAGAAGCAGAACGAAAAGAAATCATTGAAGCCATTGCTGGTGTCGACCGTGTCGTCCTTACGGAACACGTTCCCGGGGATACTGACCGCAGTGTGTGCCATATGTTACGGAAAATACAGCCACATATTTTTGCAAATGGTGGCGATCGGAAACCTGATGACGATCCCGTACCTGAGGTGGAGGTGTGTAACGAGCTTGGTATCGAGATGCACTACAACGTCGGCGCCGGAGGCAAGGTGCAGTCATCATCTTGGCTCATCAAAAAAGCAACTGAATCATCTCGTGACACGGAAATCAGTTGAAACAAGTTGCATGCTGCGACAAGGAGCGTACAATGAGTGAAGCCGTCACCCCTTGTCTATGAACGCACCCGAGCGAGAGCGTATTGTTGTGTCTGTCGGAGGTTCTCTCATCGTTCCTGATGCTATTGATACTGACTTTCTTTCGCGTTTTAAGACACTCATTCTTGAAAAAGTACAGCGTGGGTTTACGTTCTCCATTATCGCTGGTGGTGGCAAGATTGCGCGTCGCTACCAGAGCGCCGCAAATATGGTCACCCCACTCTCACGACAAGATCTCGACTGGATTGGGATCCACTCGACTCGCCTCAATGGCCAACTCCTGCGCAACATATTTGTTGGGTATGCGCATCCGCAGGTCGTAAAGAACCCGACAATCGACATTGATGCTGAAGAACCGATCATCATTGCTGCTGGCTGGCAGCCGGGCTGTTCGACCGACTATGATGCCGTCCTCATTGCGAAAAATCTTGGTTCGACACATCTCGTCAACCTCTCCAATATTGATTACGTCTACGATAGTGATCCTCGTAAAAATCCCGAGGCGAAGAAAATAGAGAAAATCTCCTGGGCAGATTTCCGTAAAGTAATTCCTGAAGAATGGGACCCTGGGCTCTCTTCCCCCTTTGATCCGATTGCAGCAAAAGAAGCCGAAGCTCTCGGGCTTGAAGTAGCTATCATTAACGGCGCGAAGATTGAAGAGTTTTCAAACTATCTCGACGGCAAGCCGTTTGTCGGAACGATTATTTCTTAACTTCTCGCGACGCCTCAAGACGCCGCAGGGTGTCGACGATAGCGTCGACACGTGAAGTAATTTCTTCTGGAGAGCCGATATTCACGATGGTATAGTCGGCGAGCTGCATGACGCCAAATATATTCATATCCCATGGCTCGGGATTATTCATCTCTGCATCTTCTTGTGCACAGAACGTATCGTATGAAATATGGTCGGTCGGTGATCCGCGACGCACCACCCGCTCGTACCGCAGTCTCCGTATTGCATCCACAGCGATAAGAAATGCTCCACGCTCCTTCAAAAACTCTGCCTCTTTGAGTACGCGTACCGACTCGATAACCGCATCGCCGCCCGCCGCGGCTGCTTGTTTGAAAAGTTCTTCAACAATGTACGCCGGGTGATGTGTCTTCCGTAAGTCATTTGCGACGGTGCGCATCGTGTCGCGCGCAGGAGGAAGTCCGCGGCGTTCAATCTCTCTCAGAATGACCTGTCGTGCAGAATAGTGCGTAAACCCTTTCGACTTTAGATGTTCAACAACCGTCCCCTTCCCTGAACCATTCGTGCCGGTTATGCCAATAATCATCCCGGATATCTTATTTCTTATTGAACCACGTTGAAATAGGAATAAGGAGCGGTGCGGAGCGCGCAATCGAGGAGAACGTGCCAGCAGCCACACCGACGAGCATCACAAGCGCGAAGTTGCGGGTCGATTCAGCACCGAAGTAGATGAGGGCAAGAAGCGCGAGAACCACCGTGAGCGCCGTATTGATCGAACGATTCATCGTCTCACTGATCGACTTCCCTATCGTTTCTTCAAAAGTCTCCTTCACGCGATTCTTTTCGTTCTTTGCGAGATGCTCGCGAATACGGTCGAAGATGACGATCACATCGTTCACACAATAGCCGAGCAGCGAGAGGAGCGCGACGATGAAGAGTGAGTCCACCTCTGCACCAGTGAAGTGACAGTATGCGGCGTAGAAGCCGGTCGGCACGATAATATCGATTGCGAGCATTGCGACCACCGTAATACCGTAGCCCCAACCGGGGACGGGGCGTGACACCTTACGGAAAGCAAATGCGATATAGAGCACGATGACAAGCACCACCGCGAAAATTGCCCAGAGTGCTTTATTGGTGAACTGACTTCCAAGTGCCGGACCGACGCTCGTGTAGGCGAGTTCCGTTGTCGATGCAGAAGCGGAGAGCGCAGTAAGTATTGCGTCATGTTCTGCCTGTGAGAGCGTCCGCATACGGAGTGCGACTGCCGTATCTCCTGAAGCTCGAACTGACACCGCCCCGAGCGGAATCGGCGCAAGCTCAGACTGAATCGTCGAGAGTGCAGGACGGCCGTTCGGATAGTTCACCTGCATCATTGTGCCGCCCGTGAAATCGATACCGAGCGGGAGACCGTAGAGCGTGATGGCGCCGACCGCCGCAACGAGAATGATCCCGGTGATCCAGAAGAAGAGCGCGCGATGACGGATGATATAC
>JAKAKH010000041.1 GCA_021824605.1 bacterium | reverse complement strand
CACCCGCACCGTCCTCATCGGGAAAGTCTCGACCTGCGATCTCTGTAAAGGGAGTGGCGCAAAAGCGGGCACCTCACTCGAGACCTGCACCACCTGCAACGGTAGCGGCAAGGTGCACGAAGCACGTAACTCGGTTTTCGGTCCAATCACGAGCGTCCGTGTCTGCGTAGCCTGTGAAGGTACCGGGAAAATTCCAAAGGAGAAATGTCCAGAATGCCGTGGCAACGGTGTCTTGAAGAAGGAAGAAGAGATAAAAATCACCATTCCTGCTGGCATTGATAACGGTGAGATGATACGCCTTCCTCAACAAGGAGAGGCGGTGAAGACCGGCGTTGCGGGCGACCTCTACGTCAAGATTCATGTGAAGCCACATGCGGTGTTCGAACGCGACGGATCAAACCTCATTATGCAGCTCCCGGTGAAGCTGACTGACGCACTCCTCGGCTCGACGATCGCTATTGAGACCATAGAAGGGAAGACTCTTGAAGTGAAAATTCCAGTTATGCGCCGCGCGGAAGAACTACTCCGTGTACGCGGCAAGGGCATTCCAACCGGCGGCAATAGTCGTGGCGACCTGCTCATTCGTCTTGAAGTCGCGCTTCCACAAAAACTCTCCAGTAAGGCGAAGAAATCTGTTGAAGAACTGAAATCTGAGGGCCTCTAGCCGTTGTATACTAGTGACATGACCGTCACCGAAGGCATCTCGCAAGTAAGCACACTTGCGACGCATACTGCACTCTCTGTATGGGGGATCGCAAGCGATTTCCTCATTATCATTATTCTTCTTTCGACATTCTTCCTTTTTGCGTGGTATGTCGGGCGCGGACCCTTCGTCGCGCTGCTCCTCTCGTTCTACGCCGCGTACGCACTCTACGTCGCCTTTCCGTACACCTCGATTCTCCCAACAGCGCCCGCTCTCACCGCACTCCTCACTCACATCGGTCTCTATCTCGCGCTAGCTTTCGCGTTTTATCTCGTGCTGCGCCGCGTCGTTGTCTCTGACTTTCTCTATATCGGCATCCTCGGACTCATCGCACTCTCGTTTCTCGGATCAGCATTCCTTCTCGCGCTCGCTTACCACGTCTTCCCGGTGGCCTCGGTCTACACTTTCACCCCGGCGGTGAATGCTCTTTTTGCGCCGAAGGCATTCTTCTTCTGGTGGTTCATCGCTCCCGCCATCGGCCTCTTCTTCCTTGCTCGCTAATGCTATAGTTTTCGTATGACTTTTGCTGAAGAGCTTCAAGCGCGCGGACTGATAGAACACTCCTCGGCCACCCCCGAGCAGATTTTCAGTACTCCGCGCACCGTCTATATCGGGACCGACCCAACTGCTGACTCGCTCCATGTCGGCCACCTCGCGTGGGTACTCTTTATGAAGCGACTCGGAACTGCCGGACACAAACTCTTCTTCCTGGTTGGTGGCGGGACCGGTATGATCGGCGACCCCAAGGAGAAAGGGGAGCGCCCGATGCTGGATGAGAAAACAGTCGCTAAAAATACACGCGCACTCAAAACGCAGTTGAAAACGATTCTCGGTACGACCTCATTTAAAATGGTGGACAATGCAGACTGGCTTCTGACAGCGAAACTCATACCTTTCCTTCGGGATGTGGGGAAATACTTCACCGTGAATGACCTGATCAAACGCGACATTATTAAGAAGCGCCTCGATACACCCGACGAGAGTATCTCCTACACCGAATTCACCTACGCACTTCTGCAGGGCTTTGATTACCTCACCCTCCACGAGAAATACGGCATCGACCTGCAGCTCGGCGGTTCCGACCAGTGGACGAATATTCTCTCCGGCGTCGACTTGATCCGAAAGCGTCTCGGCACGCAAGTGTACGCGATCGGTATGCCCCTTATTACTGATGCGGCCGGGAAGAAATTCGGGAAAAGCGAGGGGAATGCCGTCTGGCTCGATCCGAAGAAGACCTCGCCGTTTAAGTTCTATCAATTCTGGATTACGCTCCCCGATGCAAATATCGAAAACTATCTCAAGGTCTACACATTTCTTCCTATCGCCGAGATTGATGCGCTGATGGAACTCCACCATCGCAATCCAGGTGAACGACAAGCGCAAGAAACACTCGCACGGCTCGTGACCGAGATCGTGCACGGCCCAGCCGCAGCCGCACAAGCCGCTGCCGCTGCCGACGCGCTCTTCGGCACCACCTCTTTTAGCAAACTCTCGCGCGAAGCACGCTCAGTTGCGCTCACTGAAGCCCCTTCGCTCACGGTATCCGCGAAGAGCCTCGGCGAGGGTCTCTCGTTTGTTGAGGTGCTCGTCACTGGTGGTCTCGCCGCGTCGAAGAGTGATGCGCGCCGCCTGATTGAAGGGAAGGGGGTCACTCTCTCGGGTCTCCCGATCACGAATCCCGACCAGAAACTCTACCCTGGTGATTTCGTCGATGGTCACGCTCTGGTACGCAAGGGCAAGCAGAGTGTGCTTGTGCTCGTTTTGAAATAACAGAGAAATCCGCTATACTGGGCGAACTGCGTCGGTGGTAGAGTGGTCAATTACAACAGGCTGTAAACCTGTCGGCTTCGGCCTACGAAGGTTCGAATCCTTCCCGGCGCACAAATGAAAAGAGCCCTTTTGGGCTCTTTTCATTTGTGGCACCGAGCACGTCTGGGAGACGTGCGTGAAGGATTCGAAGACCTTGCGAGCATACTTTGCAAGTTCCTGAAGCAAAGACTAACAAAAATGTTACGCCTTAGAAGTCTTCTTTCGGTTTGACATTGCTGATCCGGCTACGCGCTTTGTCGCATGACTAGTGCGACCGTCGCGGAGCAGTTTTGATGCTGTACTCGCTACATTGCGGTGTGTACGCACTGAATTCTTTGCTGCCATGTTTCCTAGGATGTTGTTTATAACACCCTCAATTACCCTGAGACACTGATATGATTATATTGTGCCTCTGAGCCTTATCTCTTTCATCCGACCGGGAGCTACATACCCCCTATTTTTTGATGAAATGATAAGGATAATAAGATTCATGGGAAAAGCGGTATCCGGGAGGAGTCCCGCTTTTCCCATTACATTTTACCTTTTGGCAAACATATTGCACTGTGGACAGTGCTACTCCACAACACGTAGAAGTTATTTCAAGTATCTGTAACTTACGTCATCTATAGACGGCCAAGAACCGTAGCAAGTTCAGCTCATTCCTTGATCTCGAGGATGATTTGGTTCCAATAGATCCGTATAAGACGCACCTTAATTCTGTGGTATCGTAGTGCTATGAATCAAAAGCCTGTCCTTGTCTCCGGCGTGAAGCCGACCGGCGACCTGCATATCGGTAACTATTTTGGCGCGATGCGCCAATTTGTCGAGCTGACCAAAGGAGGGAAGTACCGCCCCTTCATTTTCGTCGCTGACTACCATGCGCTGAACACGATGCAGGACGCCGAGGAGATGCGGCGGCGCACCCGCGAGCTCGTCATGGCGTACCTCGCTGTCGGCCTCGACCCTGAGGAGGTCGTCTTCTTCAAACAGTCTGAAGTGTCGGCACACACCGAGCTCTGTTGGATATTCGACTCGATCACGACGATGCCGTACCTGATGCGCGCACATGCGTTCAAAGATGCCGAAGCAAAAAATAAAGAAATCACGGTCGGCACCTTCAACTACCCGATGCTTATGGCAGCGGACATTCTCCTCTACAATGCTGCGGTCGTACCGGTCGGACAAGATCAGAAGCAGCACATCGAGTATGCGCGTGATACGGCGGAGAAATTCAATCGTATTTTCAAAACTGACGTCTTCACCCTCCCTGAGCCATACATTATGCCGGAGGTTGCGATCGTTCCGGGAACGGATGGCCAGAAGATGAGCAAAAGCTACGGGAACGTTATTCCGCTCTTCGCTTCTCGCGACGAACTCGCGAAACGGGTGATGGGTATCGTGACCGACTCGAGTGGCGAACGCCCGGAGAATGTCTACGCGATCCATAAGCTAGTACGAAGCGAACACGAACTCGACGCTCTCTACACCGAACACGCCGGGAGCTACAAGACACTCAAAGAGCTTCTCATCGAGGATCTCGACCGTTACTTCACTCCTATTCGCGCCAGATACGAAGAGCTCCAGAACGACCCGTATATCGTCGACGATATTCTCGCTCGCGGGAGAGAGGAGGCTCGTGCCGTGAGTGAAGCGAAAATGCAGCAGGTGCGCAAAGCTGTCGGTGTGGCATAATAGGAATCATCTATGGAACGTACACTAATTGGGAAGTTGGGAGAGCATGTCGGCGAGACGGTGAGCATTAGCGGGTGGGTCGACGTCCGACGCGACCAGGGGAAAATGGTCTTTTTTGATTTCCGTGACCGCAGCGGGAAGGTGCAAGGGGTGGTCTTGCCGGCAAGTCCGGCAATAGAGACCGCAAAAGAGATTCGAAATGAGTACGTAGCACGCGTAGCAGGCATCGTGAACAAACGCCCTGAAAAAAACGTGCAGGCAGATCGTCAGAACGGTGATATCGAGCTCGAGATACAGGCTATTGAAGTCCTGAACCCTTCTGAAGCGATGCCGTTTGATATTTCTAGTGACACAAGCTCTATCGATGAAAACGTTCGCGCCGAATATCGCTATCTCGATTTACGTTCGAAGAGAATGCAGGACAACATGCACGTTCGAAGCGAATTCATTCGCCGTTGTCGCGAATATCTCTTTGCACAAGATTTTACCGAGATCGAAACACCAATTCTCACCGAATCAACACCTGAAGGTTCACGCGATTTCGTCGTACCCTCACGTCTCAATCCAGGGAAATTCTACGCACTGCCGCAGTCACCCCAGCAATACAAACAGCTCCTGATGACCGCTGGCTTTGAGCGTTATTTCCAGATAGCTCGTGCAGTGCGTGACGAAGACCTCCGCGCTGACCGTGGATTTGAGCACACACAAGTCGACATCGAAATGTCATTCGTCACTATGGAAGATGTTATGGCTGCCGTAGAGGACATGATCACCACCGTCGTCGAAGCAATGGGGCACACCATTAAACAGAAACCCTTCCCGCGTATTTCCTATAAAGAGGCGATGGAGAAGTATGGTGCCGACAAATTCGATATGCGCACCGAAGAGGATAAAGAAAAGGGGATTCTCGCCTATGCGTGGGTTGTTAACTTCCCCTTCTTTGAAAAGACTGACGAAGGTGGTTGGACATTCACCCACAATCCCTTCTCGATGCCAATCCCTGAACATCTTGAATGGCTCATGAAGGGTGAGCACATTGATGAAATTCTCACGACTCAGTACGATCTCGTTTGCAATGGATTCGAATCAGGAGGCGGCTCTATCCGTGCCCACAAGCCAGAGATTCTTGAGGCAGTCTACAAAGTTATGGGCTTCACAGGAGAAGAACTTGAAGAACGCGTCGGCCATATGCTCCGTGCATTCCGCCTTGGCACACCGCCTCACGGTGGTATCGCCCTTGGTGTCGAGCGTAATATCATGAACCTCACTGGCGAAACATACCTGCGCGAAGTGCAAGCATTTCCAATGACTCGAGGGGGTAAGACGGCGGTCATGAGTGCTCCGAAGCCGCTCACCGACAAGCAACTCAAGGAACTCGGACTCTCTATCGACAAAAAATAACACCCAATGGATACCCTCACACCACGGACGGGGTTTTCGATTAAGACTGATTCGTACGAAGGACCGTTTGAGGTCTTGCTCGACCTCATCGAGGCACGGAAACTCCTGGTCAATGACCTCGCACTCGCAAGCATTACTGAAGACTATATAGAGCACGTACGCTCGCAAGCCGCATTCCCCGTCGAGGAGACCGCAAATTTCATTCAAATCGCCGCGACGCTTCTTCTGATTAAATCGAAGTCGCTTATTCCAGACCTTGTTTTGACTGAGGAGGAACACGCTGACGTCGACGACCTGAAGCGCCGACTTGAAGCCTATGAGAAAGTGCGCGAGGCATCTCGCGAACTCGCTCGTATCTTTGGCAGAACCCCTTTGCTACCTGCCGGCGAACGTTCCCCGGAAGTCTTCTTCTCGCCGTCGCGCGACCTCTCGTCTGAAGCGCTCGCCGAGGCACTTGCGCGGGTCCTTGCCGCACGCGAAGCGGTCGAAGAACTTCCTGAAGCTCGAGTAAAGCCGCTCGTCTCGATTGAAGAAGTGATGGATCAGCTCGCGAAGCGCGTCCAGAGCGCCATGACGCTCTCCTTTAAAGATTTCGCGGGCGATAAGAAAGAGAAAGTCGAGGTCATTGTCTCTTTTCTCGCACTTCTTGAGCTCGTGAAGCAGGGTGCGGTAGCGGCTGAGCAGTATGGCCAGCACGGCGATATCCGCATCACCCATACCGCCCCGACCACCATTCCGCATTACGGCTAATCATCCCCAAAAGAGGGCGTTGCCCTCAGGAGGCCGCGCGCTTATACTGGAGGTATGATCAGTCCTCCTGCCGCCCTCCTTGCACTCCTCTTCGCCTCAGGAGAACCACTTGAGAAAAAGCAGCTCACCACACTCCTCGAACTGACGACAGACGAACTTGCCGTCGTGCTCGCAACGCTTATCGACTCGCTCCAGGGGAGCGGGCTCACCGTGATTGAAACTGAGCACGAGGTAGAACTTCGCACCGCACCTGAAGCTTCAGTTATTGTGAAGAAGTTGCGAGAAAGCGAACTATCCCGCGACCTCGGGAAGGGGAGTCTCGAGACGCTCGCAGTAATCGCGTATCGAGACGGGGCGACCCGCAGCGATATCGACTGGGTGCGCGGTGTTAACTCCTCGGCCTCGGTCCGTACCCTCCTTATGCGTGGACTCATTGCGAGCGAAGAGGATGCGCACGACAAACGCCGCGTACGCTACACACTCACGCCAGAGGCACTCGCACATCTCGGTATCCGCCATAAGGATGATCTTCCTCGTGCCGCAGAGCTGCGTACAGCCGCTGACACCGCTATAGCAGAAAAGGAGGCCGCGCCTTCTGACACCTCCGCCGCCTCATAAACTGTATGGACTCTGCTGAACTTCAGAAACTTGCCCGTCGCTCGCGCTCTATGCGTGAAGCTGGCTTTGCACTCCTTGGGGCATCGGGGGTACTTTCGCTCTTTCTTTTTGTACCAATCTCAGCCGGGCAGAAAACAGCTGCTCCTGCTCCGATCACTATCGCTACTTCAACCGCACCCAATCCTTTTGCTGCTGTCTCAATCGAAGCGAAAGCGGCGATTGTCTACGACCTTGCCACCGGGAAAGTACTCTATGAGAAAAACGCCGATGCGCAGCTACCTCTCGCTTCGCTCACCAAACTGCTCACCGTCTATGCCGCACTCTCTGAATTCTCACCAACCACACCGATCACTATCCCTCAGGACGTCACAAAGCTCGATGCGCCACATGCCTTTAACGCCGGACAAGTCTTTACACTCTCTGACCTTGCGCGACTAACCCTTACCGCCTCGCTGAACGATGGCGCTGCCGCGATTGCTGCTGCCACCGCGACGCAAGAGCATCGCACCGAGAACGAAATGCTCGCGAGTGCCGCTACGGCGCTCAACCTCTCGCAGACCTATGCGGTCAACGGTAACGGTCTTGATGTAAACACCGCCATTTCAGGCGGGTATGGCTCAGCCCGCGACATTGCTCGTCTTGCTGGCGCACTCGCCGCACAAGCTCCCTCCATCGCTGAGGCGACCACCCATCCCTACGCAGAAGCTTCCTCTGCCGGCGGCACCGCATTCAAAGTGAAAAATACCGATTCTATTGTTACCACAGTACCCGGACTTCTTCTCTCGAAGACAGGCTACACTGATCTTGCTGGCGGCAATCTGGCGCTCGTATTTGATGCCGGTATGCAGCACCCGATCGCGGTCGTCGTCCTTGGATCAACAGAGAAATCTCGGTTTACTGACGGAACCGCTCTCGTCAACGCAACGCTCGCACACTTTGCAGGACTTCCTTCCCTATAACCTATGCTCAGTACCGCAACACGCGTGCTCATCCCCTCAGCGACCAGCTTCGCTCTCGGTATCACCTTTGCTCCTTTCCTGGCAGCAGTCCTGTACCGCAGCAAGGCATGGAAGAAAAAAGCAGGGAAGGGGACCGGTATCGGTGGTGGCGGGACACCCATTTTCGACGAACTGCACAAGGAACGTGAAGTGTCGACTCCCCGTATGGGCGGTATCCTCATTTGGGCCTCAGTGCTCGCCACGGCATTTTTCTTCTGGATCTGCGCACACCTACTCTCAAGCTTCTGGCCGCTTCTTGATTTCGTGAATCGTCGCGAGACCTGGCTCCCTCTTCTCGCCCTTGCTGCCGGAGCATTTGCCGGTCTTATTGATGATCTTCTTGAAGTGAAGCGAAGCAATGGGGGACTCTCGCTTCCGCGTCGCCTTTCCGTTGTCGGTCTCATCGGGCTTGCGGGGGGATGGTGGTTCTATGCCAAACTGGGCGTCTCTTCCATCGGTATTCCTTTTGCCGCACCGTTCACTCTCGGCTGGCTCATTATTCCGTTTTTCGCACTCGTCACACTCGCAATCTATGCTGGGGGAACGATTGATGGACTCGACGGTCTCGCTGGCGGCGTGTTCAGCATTATCTTCATTGTCTATGCCGGCATCGCCTTCGGCGAAGGACAGGCGTCTCTCGCTGCATTTGCGGCGAGTGTCGCTGGTGCGACACTCGCATTCCTTTGGTTTAATGTGCCACCTGCTCGATTCTATATGTCGGAAACCGGGAGCATGGCACTCACCCTCGCTCTCGCGATGACGGCATTTTCTTCAGATGCGCTCGCTGGCGGGGTAGGGGTCTCTGTGCTCCCGCTTATCGCGTTTCCTCTCACCGCAACCGTCATCACCACCTTACTCCAAGTCTTCTGGAAAAAAGTTTTTCATAAAAAATTATTCCGTGTCGCGCCCATCCATCACCATTTCGAAGCGATTGGGTGGCCTGCCACGAAAGTCACTATGCGCTACTGGATCATTACTATCATCACTGGCGTACTCGGGCTCGCTATTGCACTGCTCGCGCGATTACCATGAAATGGCTCTCCGGCGATCGCATGTTCCTCATGTTTGTCGTCTCGCTCATGCTCCTGGGTCTTGCGATCTTTTCCTCAGCATCTCTCGGCCTGCTTGCTCGTGAGAGTACCTCTTCCGTATCACGAAATATCCTCCTCCAAACAGGACTTGGGTTTGGTCTCGGAATTGTCGTGTTCTTTCTTGTCCGAATGATACCTCTTGCTCGACTGAAACGCTGGGCTCCATACCTCTACGCAGGAACGCTTCTGCTCACACTTCTCGTTTTCATTCCTGGCCTTGGTGTGCACGCAGGCGGAGCAACTCGCTGGATTAATCTTCGCGTCATCACCATCCAACCAGCCGAGTTTTTGAAAATAGGATTCGTACTCGCACTTGCTTGGTGGCTTGCACCAAGAGCGCGGCAACTATCGAATATAAAGAAGGGCTTGCTGCCGTTTATCGCTTTCATCGCCATGCCTGCCATCATTCTTCTTGCGCAGCCAAATACCTCAACTACCATGCTCCTTGTCGTAACGGGAGCCGTCATGTACTTCGTCGCCGGGGCGCCCCTTCGCGATTTCGGCATCCTCGCTCTCAGTGTCGCGATCGTTCTCGGCGTTGTGATTCTCGTACGACCCTATGTCCTTGAGCGCATCAAGACATTCATTGACCCTTCGGCCAATTCTCTGAGCAGCGGCTACCAGATTCAACAAGCACTTATTGCCGTCGGATCAGGAGGCATTCTCGGACGCGGCTTCGGCCAGAGCGTTGAGAAATTCAATTATCTCCCCGAGCCCGACGGTGACTCGGTCTTCGCCGTTTTCGCTGAAGAGACAGGATTCATTGGCACGCTTATCCTGCTTCTCCTTTTTGTCGCTCTCGCCGCTCGGGGTATTGTGATCGCCGGGCATTCCTCTGATCTGTTTGGAGGTCTCATTGCAATGGGATTTTCTTTCCTCATCATTTTCCAAGCGTTTATTAATATCTGTGCCATGCTCGGCATCATTCCGCTTACCGGCCTACCTCTTCCTTTCATTTCTCATGGCGGCACGGCGCTTATGGCAACTCTTCTTATGTGTGGTCTCATTTTGAATGTCGCAGCCTATCGAAAGGCCTAAAATGCTATAATTAAGCCGTTATGAAGATTGCATTTACTGGCGGGGGAAGCGGGGGACATTTCTATCCTATTATTGCTATTGCCGAAGCACTACAGGATCTTGTGCGGGAAGAGCACCTCATTATGCCAACGTTCTATTACCTTGCACCGAGCCAATTCGATGAAAAAGCTCTCTTCGAAAACGGTATTGTGTACGTCCGCGTCCCCGCAGGGAAACTCCGACGCTACGCATCGTTTCAAAACATTACTGACGTAGCCATCACCCTCACCGGGATACTGACAGCGCTCATTAAACTGTTTAACATCTATCCTGATGTAGTCGTGAGTAAAGGCGGGTACGCAAGTATCCCGACGGTCATTGCAGCACGCCTGCTTCGTATTCCCGTTATCATTCACGAGTCGGACGCAAAGCCGGGTCGGGCGAATCTCTTTGCTGCGAAATTTGCGACGAAAATAGCCATTTCATTTGAAAGTGCTGCCAGCTTCTTCCCAGAAGAAGTTCAGAAAAAAATCGCGCGGACCGGCATCCCTATTCGCAAGGCACTTATGCGTGTAGAAAAAGATGATTCTCGTCTCTACCTCGGACTCGAGCCAGGCATTCCCACCATCCTTATCCTCGGAGGATCCCAAGGAGCCGTCAAAATAAACGAAACCGTCCTCTCGGCACTGACTGAACTTGTTGCATTCGCCAATGTTATCCATCAAACGGGGCCGGCCAATTTTAAAAATGTAGAATCTGTCAGTAAAGTCGTACTCGGCGAAAATCCCAACGCCTCCCGCTACCACCCTCTGAACTACCTCGATCAAATATCGATGCAACGAGCTGCAGGTATCGCGAATCTTATCGTATCTCGTGCTGGTGCTGGCAGCATCGCTGAAATTGGTCTCTGGAAGAAACCGGCGATTCTTATCCCTATTCCCGAATCTGTCAGTCACGATCAACGCAGCAATGCCTATGCGTACGCACAAACGGGCGGTGCAGTCGTTCTCGATGAAGAAAACTTAACCCCGCATCTCTTTGCTGCCGAGATCAAGCGTATCCTGCAAGACCCTGCACTTGCAGCTCGTATGGGGGCCGCTGCGAAAGGCTTCACCGATCCCGATGCCGCCCGTATTCTCGCACGCGAAATACTGACTATTGGCCTCTCGCACGAAGAAGTATGAACGTTGTCACTCGTTTTGCCCCTTCACCAACCGGATTTATGCATGTCGGTGGCGTACGCACCGCGCTCTATGCGTGGCTCTTTGCGCGCAAACACGGTGGACGATTTATCCTCCGCATTGAAGATACTGATAAGGAACGTGAAGTAGCTGGTTCCATTCCGCACATTATCGAATCTCTCCATTGGCTTGGTATTACGTGGGATGAAGGTATCGACAAAGGAGGGCCGCACGCACCGTACCTGCAGTCAGAGCGACTCGACCTCTACCACACCTACGCAAAGAATCTCCTTGCCGCCGGACATGCCTATCCTGATCCTTATACCGAGAGCGAACTGGAAGCACTTCGAGAGAAAGCGGCGGCTGAAAAACGTCCCTTCCTTTTCCGTGATTTCCGACCAGCGGTCACAGAACCTTGGGATGGTACGAAACCACTTCGATTTAAAGCTCCTCGCATCGCGCGCTATGCATGGACTGATCTTGCGCGAGGCCACCTTGGGGCAGGGGAGGAGGCTATCGATGACTTTATTCTCATCAAGAGTGACGGGTACCCCACCTACAACTTCGCACACATTGTCGACGA
The DNA here is from genome assembly GCA_021824605.1 of bacterium. Classification (GTDB taxonomy): domain Bacteria; phylum Patescibacteriota; class Minisyncoccia; order Phycocordibacterales; family Phycocordibacteraceae; genus C7867-001. The sequence continues at coordinate 4,589 of JAKAKH010000041.1, read as the reverse complement.
TATCGAAATGGGTGTCACCCACGTGATGCGCGGTGAAGAATTTATTTCTTCAACTCCGAAGTTTCTCTCGCTCTACGAAGCCCTTGGCAAAACTCCGCCTGCATTTGTAACGATGCCCGTCATCCTTGGACCGGATGGGAAAAAGAAACTCAGTAAGCGCGATGGTGCAAAAGATATTCTCGACTACCGTGCTGACGGCTACCTCCCAGAGGCTATGCTGAACTATCTTGCACTGCTTGGATGGAATCCTGGCACCGATCAAGAATTTTTCTCTCCCGAGGAACTCATGCACGCCTTTGACCTCGACCGCATCCAAGTGTCGGGTGCAAGTTTCGACGAGATAAAACTCCGCTCGATCAATCAGCACTGGATGCGACAACTCTCGACCGTCGACTTTATTTCCCGCGGGAACCTCTCCGCACCAGAAACTGGAAAACTTGAGAAAATCGTCCCGCTTCTCAAGGAGCGCGCCCAGACGTTTTCTGAAGCCCGCGAGATGCTTGCGGGAGAGTTTTCTTGTTTCTTCACCGCCCCCTCTCTTGAGCACCCGAAATTAGTCGTAAAAGAGCCCTCTTCTCGTCCAGGTATGACACTTTCGGCCCTAGAAGGGCTCCTGGAGCCCCTCACATCTCTTCCTGAGGACGTATCCGCTGAAGTGGTAAAGAATACCCTGATGCCGCTTGCTGACGCCGAAGAAGCCAAAGGGAAGGGGGGTCGTGGGGCGGTCTTATGGCCTCTCCGATATGCGCTTTCGGGTCAGGAACGTTCGCCGGATCCTTTTACCCTTATCTCGATTCTCGGAAGAGACGAATCTCTTTCGCGCATACGAAAAGCTATTGGTATACTGGGAGAATGAGACGTTTTTTGTTCCTTTCCTCATTTCTTCTTCTCCTTGGTACGGGATGTTTTTCCATCCATCCGACTCGCGCACACGCTGACGCCGCTTCTGATATTCAATCCCAGATCGACGCGAACAAGCAGCAAGTAGATGCGCTTGAAGCTGACATTGCCGCATTCCAGAAGCAGCTTGATGCACTCGGGGCAAAGAAAAATACCCTCCAGTCAACCATTAGTTCTCTTTCACTCTCTCAACAACAACTGGCCGCCCAAATCAAAGTGACCCAAAGTAAGATTGCTTCAGCAAATCTGCAAATAGAGCAACTGACTTCCTCTATTGGCGATAAAGAATCTTCTATTGCGAACGATCAAAGTGCCATCTCCGAGCAGCTCCAAAGCATCGTGGAGAATGAACAGACTCCCTTTGTCGCGACCCTTATCTCCTCACAGTCGTTAACTGACGCCTGGCAAATAGCCGACCGCGCGATGCAGCTTAATCAGGCTCTTACAAACAACATCGCTGACTTACGCGATGCTCGCACCACGCTTGCAAAGAACCGCGATCAAGTGAGCACCACGAAGGCAAACTTGCTCGCTCTCCAGAAAGATCTCACGCTCCAAAAGCGCTCGATCGATGCAAACAAGGTAGCGCAGCAACAACTCCTTTCGCAAACTAAAAATCAGGAATCCAATTACCAATTGCTCATTGCACAGAAAAAAGCGTCCGAGCAGGCATTCGAGCAAGCACTCGTGAACCTCCAAAGCCAATTGAACCTTATTGTGCATCCCGGCTTGCTGCCGAAAGTCGGCACCGGGCTCCTCGCATGGCCGTTCAGTAGCTCATTCATGGCAAATTGTGCCGCGCGGAAATCTTTATTCGGAAACTTCTTCTGTATCACCCAGTACTTCGGCACCACACCGTTCTCAACCGCTAATCCGCAGGTGTACAGCGGTCACGGTCACGATGGCGTTGATATTGCCGCACCTATCGGCACCCCTGTCCACGCCGCCCTCGCAGGCACCGTACTTGCAACCGGGAATACCGATATTGTGCACGACTCAAGCGGTCGACGCTGCTATTCGTTCGGTAAGTGGGTAATGCTCATTCATGGCGACGGTATCAATACCATGTATGCACACCTCTCTGAGATCGATGTGCAGGCTGGACAGTCTGTGACAACCGGCCAAGTCATCGGCCTTTCCGGTATGACCGGCTACGCAACCGGTCCGCATCTCCATTTTGGTGTCTATGCTTCTGAAGGTACGAAGATTATGACGCTTCGACAGTTCCGTGGTGCCACCGTCGGTTGTGCCGATGCGACAATGCCGGTCGCAACGCTTACCGCGTACCTGAATCCACTTTCGTATCTCTAATTCGCCAGAGCAGCAGCGCTGCATACGTTCGATACGGCGCCCACCGCTCTGCAATCGCAAGCAGGGAAGCGTGCGGTGCGTTTTTCGCGAGTCCATAGAGCGACTCCATCGAACGCATCAGCCCAAGATCACCTGGCGAGAAGACATCCTCTCGCCCGAGGGCAAACATGAGAAACATTTCAACTGACCACGGACCGAGTCCCCATATCTTGGTCAATCGGGTTGTCGCTTCCGCTTCCGGAATCTTTTTCAGTGCAAGTAAATCAAGCGAACCTTCTTCGATGCCTTCCGCGATTGCCTTGAGTGTTTTTATTTTTGCCCCCGATAACCCAGCCGTGCGAAGACGCTCAGGCGAGATGCGCAAAAGAGAAAGGGGAGTGAGGTCGCCCGCAACCTCATTCACTCGCACAAAAATAGTATCCGCGGCGGCTGTCCCGAGCTGCTGAGAAATAACAATTGCTACTAACGATCGAAAAAGTTCTTTGCGCGTCCGCTTCAAAGGAAGCTTCTCAGGGAGAGTCGCGTGGTGCGGGAGAGTCGCCGCGTAGAACTGTGGATCCGTGCGCCTGAAGTGCTTGAGTGCTGCGGCACGTCTCGTCATACCAAGATAGTACCATCGGACGTTGGGTACGGTGTATACTACAGGTATCCATGTCCGTCCTTAAGCTCATTTTCTGGACACTCGTCCTTATTTTGGCGCTCTCATTTTTCGGTATCTCGATTCAATCAATCGTCACTTCTCCGGCTGGTCAAGCAAACTTTTCCTACGTGTTCTCTCTTCTTACGCAAGCCTGGCATTGGCTGCTCACGTTCATACACTCTCTCAAGGCATGAGCTGGAAGAGGAGGAAAGGGGTCTGTGCGAGATAGGAGAAGTGCGCACAATATATCTTTTGCGAAGATATCCTACGAGGCTTTGCCGCGCGCTGCGCTCGTACCTTATTTCCCCTTAGCACATAACGTTGGTAGTAATGTACTCGAATGCTTCGTCAACTGAATCGACAATGGTATAGAGTTCCATATCTGCTTTGTCCAGAAACGCAAATTTCTCGTACAGCGTTTCTTCAATAAACGACACGAGCGATCCCCAGTATTCTTTACCAAAAAGGATGATGGGCACCTTGCGAATCTTCTTTGTCTGTACAAGAGTCACGATTTCAAAAAACTCATCGAGCGTACCAAAACCGCCTGGAAAATAGATATACACTTCTGAGGCATACGTCAGCATTACCTTGCGTACAAAGAAATGATCGAAGCCGAATCGCTCAGTGAGATACGGATTGTAGTGTTGTGCGTTTGGTAGATTGATATTGAGCCCGACTGATGAGCCGCCAGCCTTGAAAGCGCCTTCATTAGCCGCCTGCATGATACCCGAACTACCGCCCGTCACCACAGCGAAGCCTTTTTCTGCAAGACGGCCAGCAAGAGCCTCGGCATGACGATACGATTCATCCGAAGGCGTTGAGCGAGCGCTACCAAAGAAAGTCGCTGACAAACCATATCTTCGAATAATGTCAAATCCTTCGACAAACTCCGACATAATCTTGAACACGCGCCATGATTCGATCTTTTTCGGTTTACACACAAGGAGCGGCACATCTTCTGGCTGCGTGCGCTGACCCTCATGGACCATATGCGCAATCCGCTCACTGACCTCTCGTTGCGTATCGTCATCATTCATAATACGTTCATTCTAACAGACTACGGTTTCGTACAATGAGCCGCGAGCGTATAACCTGCCGCAGTTGCAGCTGTCGCGGAAACAAACCAGATTTTATTAGTCTCAGAAATACGAGCGGCTCCGGCACAGCTTTGAAAATAGTATTTTGTGCCTCCTTGGGCTGCGACGACATAGCCGTCCGTCGATGTGGCCGCGGCCAGTGGATTCTCTAACACGCTACTCCCCTGCCCTCCTTGGCTTGCCGAGTTCGCGTCCCTCCCAGCCAAATAACCGAGCCCGAAGCTGAGGGAAACAGCCAAAATGAGTATCCCGAGCAGAAGCAGGTCCCGAGGTACCCCTGCCATGAGGCTTTTGCATTTCTCCCGGGCTTCTGCTATAGTCATCAGATACCACTATATACCATAGTATCTTCATATGGCATCCACAAAAGCTGGCGGTTCAGCAAAAAACCTTACTGATTCAAACCCACAATACCTGGGGGTGAAGCTCTCTGACGGCTCAGTTGCAAAGCCAGGTGCTATTATCGTGCGCCAGCGCGGAACGAAAATCGAGGCTGGAAAGAACGTGCGGGTCGGAAAGGACCATACACTTTTTGCGATTGCTGACGGCAAAGTCGCGTATCGTACACGCCGCAAGACAAGCTTCACTGGCCACCGCACGACAAAGAAAGTCGTCGACGTCATCTAGTACACGACAAT
>JAKAKH010000037.1 GCA_021824605.1 bacterium | reverse complement strand
ACCGGAGAGAATGGTCAAATGCTAACCGAAACAGACGCGCTTGGACACATTCGTTCGGAAGGGACCATTATTCCGGCAAAAGAGGGTGGTACGTTGCAGCTCTCCATTGATGCGAATCTCGAGACTCTTCTTGCACGGGCGGTTGCCGACATTGCGCGAAGTAAGGGGTTCATCGCGGGAGCGGGTGTCATTATGGACGTGCATACTGGCGCGCTTCAGGCGCTCGTCTCCTATCCTTCATATGATGCAAATGTGATGGCGAGCGGTGGCCCCGCAACTACCATTGCTGCGTACAATACCGACCCGGGTCACCCGTTTCTTGATCATGCAGTACAGGGTGTCTACGCTCCAGGTTCTATTGTGAAGCCGTTTGTGTCTTCAGGAGCTCTCACCGATGGGGTCATTTCGCCGACGACATTAATTGATGATCCTGGATTTCTCTCGCTGCCTGACCCCTACCATCCCGGTAAGACGTTTATCTATAAAGGATGGAAAGCACTCGGTACGGTGGATGTGCGAAAAGCTATCGCGTGGTCCTCGGACGTCTTTTTCTATGAGGTTGGCGGCGGGTTTGGAAGTATGAAGGGTCTCGGTATTGACCGGCTTGATTACTGGTATCGACAATTTGGGTTTGGCAGCACGACGGCAGTTGATTTACCGGGTGAAGCGCCAGGCCTCATACCAAGTCCCGCATGGAAGGAGAGTGTTTTCCATGAGCCGTGGTATCTCGGTGATACATACTTCACCGCTATCGGACAGTATTCGATGCAAGTGACACCGATACAGATGGCGCGTGCGACTGCGGCGATTGCGAATGACGGAAAATTGTTCACTCCAACTCTTCTCAAGGGACAGACAGCGTACTACTCGCTTGTTCCGGTTGATACGGCCGCACTCGCGGTAGTGCGAGAGGGTATGCGTCTTGGTGTGACGACTGCGCTTTCGAATGCGATTGATCTTCCGTATGTGACAGTCGCTGCGAAGACCGGCACAGCCCAGACGGGAACCCATAACCAGTATGACAATTCGTGGGTCGTGGGGTTCTTCCCGTATGAGCATCCGCAGTATGCGTTTGCCGTAGTGCTCGAGCAGGGTCCGCAGGGGATGGGTGAACAAGCGGTGAATGTGATGCGGCAGCTTTTCGACGCGCTGCACGCTGAAAATTCGCCCTATGTTGGCGGTACTTCAGCGCAAGCGACGGCAACGAGTTCAACAGCTATTGCACTCTAGCGGTGCTCGCGTACAATGCGCTCATCATGACTGACACACAAGAAACCATCGTCTCGCAAGAAAAGTTTGATGAAATGATAAAGGAGCTTGAGTATCTGAAGACCGTACGACGTACGGAGATTGCCAAGAATCTCGAATACGCCCGCTCACTCGGGGATCTTTCTGAGAACGCTGAGTACCAAGAAGCGCGTGATCTGCAAGCGGCAACTGAAGAGCGTATCAAGAAGCTTCAGGAATTGGTGAAGAATACGAAGATCATGACTGACGGGAAGAAAAAGAATGAAGTCAGCTTTAATTCGAAAGTATCGATTCGCAAAGAGGGAAGCTCTGAGGTGCACGAATACACCATCGTCGGAAGTGAAGAGGCAGATATGCGCCTCAAGAAACTCTCGCACGTTTCGCCACTCGGCTCAGCACTCATGGGGAAAAAGAAAGGCGACGTATTTTCTTTCGAGACTCCTTCAGGTAAGCAGACGTATACGATTGAGAAAGTTGCCTAGCAGGTATGCCTTTTTTGGCATAGCGGCTTGCGTGATATAGTGGTGCGTATGGCTTTACTCGATACGGTGCGCGCTGAACGATTAGCGAAGATAGAGCGCCTCAAGGAGGCAGGCATGGATCCGTACCCTGCTCGAACGGGTCGGACGCATCCGGTGCAAGAATTTCTTGCGCATCACGAATATCTTGCCGCGCACGATGAGCAGGTGGCACTTGCCGGGCGAGTGCTTTCGCTTCGTGAGCACGGCGGGTCGTTGTTTGTCGATATCTTCGATGGGACGAAAGGGCAGTGCTTCGTACAACGCAATAAGCTCGGTGAGGGTGCGTACGATCTCTTCGTAAGTACGGTTGATACGGGGGATGTCGTTGAATTTTCTGGGCGGGCATTCACAACGAAACGGGGCATGCCGTCGCTCGATGTTGAGAGCTGGCGTATGCTTGCGAAATCGCTCCGACCGCTACCGGATGAGTGGTTTGGTATTAAGGATGAAGATGAGCGTTTTCGAAAACGGTATCTTGATATTTTGTTGACGAAAGATTTAGCTGAGCGCATCAAACGTCGCTCTGCTTTTTGGAATAGCATCCGCTCATACCTCCTTGAGCGAGAGTTTGTTGAAGTTGAGACGCCAGTGCTCGAGACGATGACCGGAGGCGCGGAGGCGCGGCCATTTGTTACCCACCACAATGCGCTCGATATAGACGTGTACTTGCGTATCTCGGTCGGCGAGCTTTGGCAGAAACGGTTACTGGTGGCAGGCCTCCCGAAGACCTTTGAGATCGGTCGGGTATTTCGCAATGAGGGTATGTCGGCTGAGCATGCGCAGGATTATACGGCGATGGAGTTTTATGAAGCGTTTAAAGAATACGAAGCGGGGAGGGAGATGATTATTGATCTCTATCGCACCATTGCTAACACGGTATATGGAACCTGCGTGTTTACGATTAAAGAATTCTCCGTTGATTTGGGTAAAGAATGGGAGACGTACGATTTTTGTCAGCTTATGGAGAAAGAGTATGGGGCGAGTCCTCTTGCGGAGGGGGTTGAGTGGGGTTCGTTGCTTGCGGCAAAGGGGATTCCTTTTGAAAAAGAGGCCGATACCGGCCGACTGGTTGATACGGCATGGAAACATATTCGAAAAACGTTGGCCGGTCCAGGATTCCTTGTGAATGTACCGGTGTATATGGAACCGCTTGCGAAGAAGAGTGCTGCCGATCCGCGAGTGGTTGAACGATTCCAGGTCATACTGGCAGGCTCGGAGATAGGAAAAGGGTTTAGCGAGCTGAACGATCCGGTCGATCAGGCTGAACGTTTTGCACGACAGCAGAAGTTGCGCGAAGCCGGGGATGAAGAGGCACAAATGCCTGACGCCGACTTTGTGGAGGCACTTGAGTACGGTATGCCGCCAGCGTTCGGATTCGGAGTATCCGAGCGTCTTTTTAGCTTCCTTGAGGGTGTTTCGATACGGGAAGGGCAGATTTTCCCATTGCTGCGTCCACGGTAAGGATCGTGGAAAAACCGGCGCGAACCGTAGGTTCGCGCCGGTTTTTCACTATGTGGATAACAACGTAGGGAAGTGGGAGAAAGTGGAATATACTTCACTACTAGTGGGATGAAGTGGAGAATAGGGATGGTGACCTATTTTCTGGTCCATCGCACGCCCTGCTGTATGTTTATTGGAGAATACCTGCACACTCTTGATCCGAAGAATCGTATCTCACTTCCGGCAAAATTCCGGAAGGATCTTGGCCGCACGGTTGTGATAACCCGCGGCCTTGATCATTGTCTCTTTGTCTACCCAAAGAAAGCGTGGGCAAAGGAGGCAGAGAGTCGTGCGGTGCATGCAGGAGGTACCGCGGCCGCCCGTGGTCTCGCGCGACTTTTTCTCGCAGGAGCCATGGAAGCCGATGTTGATACGGCTGGTCGCGTCCTCATTCCCGATCATCTGAAGAGTTTTGCCGGCCTGCAATCGAAAACGGTGATTGCCGGCGTTGCCGACCGTATTGAGATTTGGGATGAATTCGCCTGGAACAAATACACCGAAGAGATAGAGCGCGATGCGGATGTCTTTGCCGAGACATTAGGGAATAAAAACTAATATGGAGGCTCGTCACGACAGTGTCTTGATGCAAGAAGTACTCGATGCACTCGAGGTACGCGCAGGGGACACGGTCGTTGATGCGACACTCGGCGGTGCAGGTCATTTCGCAGCGCTTGAGGCCGCACTTGGTGAGGGTGGCATGATTATTGGCATCGATGCTGACCCGGCAGCTGTTCTTCGCGGCCGAGAAGCCTATGCACATGATCGTCGACCTGAGCGCCCGGTTGCCCACCTCGTGAATGACAATTTCCGTAACCTCGCGCGCATTCTTGAGCGTCTTGGACTGGGTCAAGTCGATAAGATGCTGTTCGATTTGGGGTGGAGTGGCTATCAGATAGCTGCACCGCGAGGGTTCTCCTTTCAGAGCGATGAACCGCTTCTTATGACCTACGGCGAGGGTGGGGAGACAGCCGCGGATATTATCAACTCTTCGTCTGAAGAGGATCTGGCAAACATCATCTTCACGTATGGGGAAGAGCGTTTTGCGCGTAGTATCGCCCGCGCAATCGTCGCAGCGCGTGCCAAGGAGCGTATTCTCACAACTCGTGCGCTCGTTGCGGCTATCGAGGCAGGCACGCCCCACTGGTACCAGAATCGCAAGACACACCCAGCCACAAAGACTTTCCAGGCACTCCGTATCGCGGCCAATGATGAGATTGGTAGTTTGCGCGAAGGACTTGCCGCAGCGCTCGCAGCGCTCGCACCCCAGGGCCGTCTTGCCGTGATCTCTTTTCACAGCATTGAAGATCGCATTGTGAAAAATATTCTCCGTGACGCCGTGCAGACCGGCCTCGGCGTACTCACTCCGAAAAAGCCGATTGTTCCAACACGTGCTGAAATCCTTTCAAATCGCCGGGCACGAAGTGCCAAGTTGCGAGTGTTCGAACGCGCGGCGACTCACTCCACCGCAGAACCAGTTATTAGCTCTTCACATCTCTTATATGTCTAAACATCATTTCCGATTCTCAATAGTATCTGTGTGTACCGGCATGGTTGGTGTCCTTGTCGTCACCTACATTGGTCTTATTGCCGTGGTGATGAGCTATGCCGCGCTGACCGTCGAGTTCTCGCAATCGGTGAAAAATGATGAAGCGTCCGTGGCGATGCTTGAAGGACAGTATCTTGCGAGCGTTGCTGATATTCAAAATAGTGATTACCGCGCTGCAGGCTACACCACACCGGTCAGACAAGTTTTTGTACCAACCGAGAGCATGACCGCGCTGCGCTACTAAGTTTGTATGCGCGCGCAGTTCCGTTCCCGTATTCGATTGGTGCTTGCTGGCATTGTTCTCGTCACGCTCCTTATTCTCATCCGACTGTATTTTGTCCAGATTGTGCAGGGAGCTGACTATGCACAGAAAGCAGATCGACAGTTTGCTTCGGGGAGTAGCGGTCTCTTTGATCGAGGGAGTATCTATTTTACGGATAAAAATGGCACGATTATTTCTGCTGCAACGCTCGCGACGGGCTTCTTAGTGGCAATCAATCCGCAGACGTTGGTGAACCCTGAGGCGGCGTATGCGGCGATTGCGGGACTTGCTTCGACCACGATTCCGCACGATGCGTTTATCGCGGCCGCTACGAAAAAGAATCAGGTGTATGTGGAGGTCGCGCACCACGTCCCCGATGCCGCAGGGAAAGCCATTGCGGCCCTGGATATTCCTGGGGTCCAGGTGTTGCAGGAGCGTTGGCGCTACTACCCGGGCGGTTCTCTCGCCTCGCAGTCAATTGGTATTGTCGCGTACGGTTTGGGCACAACGCTTGCGGGACAAACGGGTCTTGAAGCAGAGTACGATGATACTCTCGATCGTTCCGGGAACTCACTCTATAAGAATTTCTTTGCAGAACTTTTCTCCAACGTCGGGAATTTACTCGTGAACGCAAAGGATGCTCGGGAGGGAAATGTCGTCACAACGATTGAGCCTGAAGTGGAGATGCGACTGATGCATGACCTCGCCGCGGTGAATACGCAGTACTCGAGTAAAGAGTCAGGAGGCATCATTATGGATCCGGCCACGGGTGCAATTTATGCGATCGCTAGCTATCCGACCTACGACCCCAACAATATGCAAAATGTGAATCCGTCGTTGCTCGGGAATCCGCTCGTTGAACAGGTGCATGAATTTGGGTCGATTATGAAACCGCTCACGATGGCGTCGGGACTCGACGCAGGAGTTATTACCCCCGAAACGACTTTTAATGATCCTGGTTGTATTCTTGTAAATAAGGCACGTATTTGTGATTGGGACTTCAAACCAAAGGGGGTTATCCCGATGAAGGAAATCATTTTGCAATCGTTGAATGTTGGTGCGTCGTTTATCGCGGATCAGTTGGGGCAAGACAAGTTCCGGAGCTACTTCACGAAATTCTTTGGAGACAAGACCGGGATCGACCTGCCGAGCGAAGGGCATGCTCTCCTGAGTAATCTCTCCAAGCCACAGCAGGTGGGGTACGACACGGCCTCCTTTGGACAGGGTGTCGCCGTGACGCCCATACAGATGATTCGGGCGCTTGCTGCGCTTGCGAATGGCGGTGTTATGGTGCAGCCGCACTTAGCAAGCGCGATACGACTCGATTCGGGAATTGTGCGAACACTCAATTACAGCACTACCACACAAGTGTTCTCTGCACTTGCGGCGCACGAGACGACGCAAATGATGACCGAAATGGTAGACGAAAAATTGCAGGGAGGAAGAGCGATGATTCCGACAATGTCGGTCGCAGCGAAGACGGGAACCGCGCAGCTGACGAACGGACAGGGTGGCTACTACACGGATCGCTGGTTCCATTCGTTTGTCGGGTTCTTCCCATCCTATAACCCACGCTTCATTATTCTGCTGTATACCAATGACCCACAGCACGTGATGTATGCGTCGGAAACACTCGATACGACCTTCCTTGACCTCGTACACTTTCTCATTGATTATTACCAAGTACCGCCGGATCGTGGTTTTGCCACCTCGACACCATCGAGGTAAGTCGCCGCGAACAGCATCTATCTATGAAAAATTTCTCTAAACTCCTACTTGCTTCAATCCTCGGACTCCTTGCACGCGCAGTGGTGCATCGGTATCGACCGCATATTGTGATGGTGACAGGGTCGGTAGGGAAGACCTCGACGAAAGATGCCGTCGCCGCAGTACTCTCCGCCCGCTTCTTTGTACGGAAAAGCGAGAAGAGTTTTAACAGCGAATTTGGCGTACCGTTTACCATTTTGGGCGTTGATAATCCTTGGAACAACCCATTTGCTTGGTTCTCGCTTGTGAGCCACGCTATCGGACTCATTTTCTTGCCCAATCATTACCCGAAGATGCTTGTCCTTGAGGTGGGCGCCGATAAGCCGGGTGATCTTGCGCGTATCCTGCGTATCGCAACACCTGATGCGGTCGTGGTGACCCAGCTCCCAGAAGTGCCAGTGCACGTCGAAGCGTACGCTTCGCCGGAGGCGGTGCGCGAAGAAGAATTCTCTCCTGCCTATGCACTTCGTGCTGCAGCACCGCTTATCATCTCTGCCGATGACCCGTATGCGCTTGAGAATGCGCTCCGTACGCCAGCTCGTATCATTACGTATGGTACTGGAGAGGGAGCAATGATTCGAGTAAGTAATACTACCTTTGCTGAGGAAGGCGGGCGGGTTGCCGGTATGCACGCTGATGTCCGAGTCGAAGATCTGCACGGGGAGATCGTGGTGCGGGGCTCGGTTGGGACAACCCAGATTCTCCCACCAACAGCGGCACTTGCGACAGCATTTGCTTTCGGTATTCCACTTGCCGATGCGCTCGATGCGCTTGAGAGTTATGAGCCACCTGCTGGACGTGGTCGTATACTGAGCGGGAAGCAGGGGGCACTCATTATTGATGACACCTACAATGCTTCGCCGGTGGCTGTCGAGAAAGCTCTTGGAACGTTGAAGACATTCCCACGGGCAACCCGTCGCATTGCGGTGCTTGGCGATATGCTCGAGCTCGGGCGCTATTCAGTGCAAGAGCATGAACGTATCGGTACCTTGGCGCGCGAATCCGCAGATATCGTTTTTGCTGTCGGGATTCGTACACGCGCTTTCGCGACGGTAGAAGGGAAGGCCGAGGTACAACTTTTTGATAATGCACAGCAAGCTGCTCGTGCGCTTGGTGATCTCCTGCAGGAAGGCGATGTGGTCCTCGTGAAAGGGTCACAGTCGATGCGTATGGAACGTATTGTGAGCGCACTTCTTGCCGACGCGACCGATGTCTCGCAGCTTGTGCGCCAAGAGCGAAAGTGGAAGAAAAAAGTGTGACCCCACGGGGAATCGAACCCCGATTTGATCCGTGAGAGGGATCTGTCCTAGCCGTTAGACGATGGGGCCGTGTATGTTTTATAGCAAGAAAAGAGGCGAGAGGGAAGGCGAGAGACAGTAACGCGAGAGCCGGGGCCCTCGCGTTAATCGAGTAGTATGGATGCGGTTAGGGTAGATCGTCGGGGGGAAGCACATCGCCGTCCTCGTCCGTTTTGTACAACTCGCCCTGTGCGCGCATTGCCGCAGCAAGATCTTCGCGCCGCCTTTCCTCCGCAATCCTTCGTAGTTCGCGATTAATCGCGGCCTGCTCAGCACCCCTGCGGCCCATGGCCTTCAAGGCTTCGTGGTCGCCGTGGTAGCGTGCTTGTTGTACTGCATCGGGTTTCCCTTCTTTCATGATGGTCCTCTCAGCTATAAAGAAAGAATCCGAGATGAATTATACATTGATTTCATCAAGAAAGCAAGCTATCCACCACGGCTTTGACGTCGCCGCCGTCGGCCTTGCCTTTCAATTCTTTCATGAGCATGCCAGTGAATTTCCCGGCCTCGGCTTTCGAGGAGACGCCCATTTCAGCCATTTTCGCTTTGGCAATAGCCTCGATCTCGTCGCGGCTCATCAGGGTCGGGAGGTAGGATTCGATGATAGCGAGCTCAGCTTTCTCGGGCTCGGCAAGCTCAGGGCGGCCACCGGCGATAAATTGTTCGATAGAGTCTTTTCGCTGGTTCGCAGCGCGCTTCACAACCGCGAGTGCCTCTTCGTCGGTGAGGAATTCATCGGGTTTCCGTTTCTTTGCGACGGCTTCATTGGTCATCATAGTCACCAGTGAACGGAGTGTCTGGAGCCGAACAGCGTCGTGTGCACGCATGGCGTCAGGGATCGATTTCTTCAGGGTTTCGTGGATAGGCATATGTCAGAGTATACTATAGCTATGAGTATTTTCACCGTTGGGCTGCTTGTGCTGGCACTTCTATTTGTACAGGGCGTCGGTCTATATCTTATTTTCCGTCGGCGCGAGGTGCCACAGCAGGAAGAAGGGAGTCTGTTGCTGTTGCAGCAGCAATTGCAGAATCTCGAGAAGACACTCGATGCGCGTGTCTCAGAATCATCGCGCGCAATGCAAGAGAATTCCCATCGACAGTTTTCCGAGTCCGCGCGTCTCATCAAGGAGATCACGCAGGAAGTGACCTCAGTGAAAGAGATCGGTCGACAGACCCAGGGGTTCGCGGAGCAGTTACAGAATCTCCAGGATATCTTAAAGAACCCGAAGCAGCGTGGCATCCTCGGCGAATATTATCTCGAGACAGTACTTAAGAACGTGCTTCCGCCGGGTATGTATCAGATACAGTATCCATTTAAAAATGGCGAGATCGTCGATGCGGCCGTCTTTGTAGAGAAGAAGATCGTGCCTATCGATTCGAAGTTTTCCTTGGACAATTACAATCGTTTTATTGGCGCGCAGGGGCAAGAGCGCACTGACGCGGAGAAGATGTTTGTGAATGACCTGAAGCTGCGTATCCAGGAGACCGCGAAATACATCCGCCCGGAAGAGAACACGATGGATTTCGCGTTCATGTTCATACCATCCGAGGGTATCTACTACGACCTGTTGACCAATCAGGTCGGCGGAGGTGAGGATGAAAATCTTATTCAGCGCGCAGCAGGGAAGTACAAGGTCATTATCGTCTCGCCAACCTCTTTCTTGGCGTATCTCCAGACCGTCATGCAGGGTCTCAAGGCGCTCCAGATAGAGGAAAAAGCGGTTGATATCCAAAAGCGCGTGGGGGAACTGGGGAAGCATGTGGCTGCCTACGAGCAATTCTACAAGAAGCTCGGAGCGTCGCTCGGGACAACGGTGAGCCACTATAATGCGGGTTATAAGGAGCTGGGGAAGATTGATAAGGACGTCTACCGCATCAGCGAGTCAAAAATTGGCATAGAACCTGAGCTTCTCGAGAAGCCCCTTGCCCTGGACGACTAGGAGTCTTGTTTTATATAGGGAAGCGTGCTAGATTAAAGGGACTATGGAAGTGGCCGTAATCAAGACAGGCGGGAAGCAGTATGTCGTCTCTAAGGGCGATACGATTTCTATTGAGAAACTCCCGGGTGATCTAAAAAAAGGCGACTCAGTTGTATTCAACGAGGTGCTCCTCGTCGACAACGGCTCGGACACGACCATTGGTGCGCCCGTCATTAAGGGTGCAGAGGTCAAGGGCACTGTTGTTCTCGCCGGGAAGGCAAAGAAAGTGGAGGTGGTGAAATATAAGCCGAAGAGCCGCTATTTCAAGCGCAACGGACACCGCCAGCCGCTTCTCAAGGTACAGATCGATTCGATTTCGTAAATCGATTTCTCACACTTCTCATACACGGGAACAGACTTCGCAGTCATTGCGGTTTCTTTTTTATTTCGTGCGAACGCTACTCATTACAACAACATATGCAAATAGGAAGATGGAATCATCAATCAGGCGGAGACGGCCAAGCGCGCGGCTCCACAAGCCCTTCACGGGGTTCCTACGGCGGTGAACGCTCGTATTCGTCACGTCCACAGGAACGGCGAGGATCGAGCCCATACCGCTCCTCAGGCGGTCGTGGAGGCGATTTTGGCGGGCGGAGCGGTGGCTATAGCCGTGGTCGTGCACCAGCACGTGGACGCGGTTTCGGCGTTTTCGGCGAAACTGAGGCTGAGATCTCGAAGTTTATGAACAAAACAGTGGTGACGACTGAGGAGCCAGTCTTTGTGCCAGAACATAAGTTCTCAGACTTCGATATCAATGCGCACTTGAAGGCGAACATTATTGCTCGCGGGTATGAGCTCCCGACACCAATTCAAGACAAGTCGATTCCACACGCACTGCTCGGCCAGGATATTGTCGGCCTTGCAGAGACAGGGACGGGTAAGACAGCAGCTTTTCTTATTCCGCTCATCGATAAGGTGATGAAGCAGAAAGGCGAACGTATTCTTATCATGGCGCCGACACGCGAGCTCGCGGTACAAATCGAGCAGGAGCTTGCCGGCTTCGCGAAAGGGCTTGGATTCCGCGGCATGGTCGCGGTGGGTGGTGCAAATATTGGTCCGCAAATTTCAGCGTTGCGCCACAATCCAGCATTCGTTATCGGGACCCCGGGACGACTGAAGGATCTTATGGAGCGCAAGGCACTCGTACTGACTGACTTCGGCACCGTCGTACTCGACGAAGCTGATCGTATGCTCGACATGGGCTTTATCGACGATATGCGAACAATCCTCGCAACGATGCGCAAGGAACGCCACACGCTCTTTTTCTCGGCGACGATGTCGAAGGAGATCGAGCGTCTCATTGGCGAATTCCTCTCGAACCCAGTGGTGATCTCGGTGAAGACGCGCGACACATCGAAGAACATCGACCAGGATGTCGTGCGCATCCCTCGCGGTGCCGATAAATTCGAAGTGCTTGTCGATCTCATGCAGAATCGCGAGTTCAGCAAAGTGCTCATCTTTGGACGCACAAAGTTCGGTGTCGAGAAGTTGGCGAAGGAGTTGTCTCGTCGTCATATTCACGCAGAAAGTATTCACGGCAATAAGACGTACGGCGCGCGCATACGTGCTCTCGAGGCGTTCAAACACGGTAAGGTTGTGGCACTTGTCGCTACCGACGTCGCGGCACGTGGCCTCGATATTCCAGCAGTGACGCACGTGATCAACTATGATCTGCCATCGACGTACGAAGACTATGTGCACCGTATTGGCCGTACCGGCCGTGCCGCGCACAAAGGGAAGGCACTTACGTTTGTACAGGGGAGATAAAATCCCCGTGGCATACAAAAAACGCTCTCACTGAGAGCGTTTTTTGTTACCCACAACCTGAATTAATTGGTCATAAAGGTGTTCGGCAGGATGACGCTCATATCTCCCGAGGCGTCGATGCTTCGGACGAAGTAATAGTAGAGCGTATGCGGTTGCAGATTTTGAACAGTGACAGTGTGGTACGTTTGTAGCCCGCTACTATCGAGAGCAAGCGTACCGCTTACGTACGGTGTCTGGTGCGGTCCTGTAGCCTCGTCAGCACGAATTGGCATCGTGTCCCAGTAGATCTGGCCTTGCGTCGGTTCGTTCGTTGTCCAGGTGAAGGTCGCGCTTGTTTGGGTGCGCTGGACGGTAACAGCGCTCAAGATAGGTACCGTGTAGAGCGTCGATTGGTTACCAGTGCCCTGGTTCATAAGTTCATTCAATCGCGCCATAGTCTGCGGGCCGACGCGACCATAGCCCGTAGTGCCGGGAGTACCACTTGAGACGATACCCTGTGCTGCTTGGAAGCGCTGTACGGCGGCTTCAGTGAGGGGTCCGAAATAGCCAGTGATAAGTCCTGAAGGATACAGGCTTGCATTCATCGCGAGATAGGTCTGGAGGTCAGTCACTTCCTGCCCGGTTGATCCGAGACCAAGTTGCTGACTTATTGTGGCAGCGTGTACGGCCTGTGAGCCGATGCCAAACGATAAGACGAGGAAAAGAGCAGCTATGCCTATTGAGGCGGTGTTTCTACGTCGAAGTAGTGTGTTCATAAGTTTGTAGATACTAAGGCGAATAAAAGACACCGGGAGAGCGGTTACTTTCGCCGCCCAACCCTCTGTCTACAGAGCCGCCGCAGGGAATGAACCATTACAGCTTTATCTAAAATTCATCTAAGGATGCGTATAGTTGAGGGCAGTGCAGAATCGTCAATAATCCACCCACTGCGCTCACCTATGAGTATTTCCCAAAAAGAAGAAAGGAATCAGCAGGCAGTACTCACCACCGCCTATGCTCAGTATGAGCGGGGATTGAGAACGCATGTTTTTTTCAAGATACGGAACGGTGATGCTGGCGAAGATTTGCTCCAGGATACTTTTATGAAAGCGTGGCTCTATCTTAGGAAAGGAGGGAAGATCGAGAAGATGAAGTCTTTTCTCTTTCATATCTTGAATAATCTCATTATCGATGAATATCGAAGACACGCTCCGGTCTCGCTCGACACGCTTCTTGAAAAAGGATATGAGTTTGGCACTGATACGCAGGAGCGACTCATCGATATGGTTGATGCGAAGGCAGCTCTGCGTCTTCTTCAGTATCTTCCCAAGCGCTATCAGGGGGTGATGCGGATGCGCTACGTGCAGGACCTCTCGCTTGAAGAAATTGCGCACCGTACCGGCCAATCAAAAAATACAGTCGCCGTGCAGTTGCATCGGGGGCTTGTGAGACTACGAGGTATCTATGCCGAATCGGCACAGGCTGCTTCAATGCGCCTTACAGCTAAGGCCCTCCTGCATACGTAATGCTACTTACAAGAATGTACTCATGAATGAGACGCCCTCCTACGGCTATGCGGCTTCCCGACCAGGTGGAAAAATTTTCAGGAGGAGAACCAGCAAACACCAGTGCTTTTGCAAGTGTGCGCCCGGAGGCGTCTTGATAAAAGAGGTAAGGGACGGGGCCAATATTGTTTGGATAAAATACGAGCGTTCCTGTTTCGTCAAAATTTCCGGCCGTTGCCACGGCAGCGATACCGGGACTCGACGTGGCGGTTGTTCCCACCGAAGCGGTTGTGGTGCTTTTATGCATTGTGACGATGGCGAGTGCATAGCCAATCGTGACGATGATGAATACGATAGAAAGTATGCGTCCCATGCAGAGGAAGACGCACTACCTCGCATAAAGTTACACCGCAGCTAAGCTTCGCGTCGATTTGAGAGTGCTGCGCGGAGCGTCTCCGCATCGGAGTATTCGAGTTCGCTCCCGGTGGCGAGACCGCGGCCGAGTGTAGAAATGGTGAGATGATCGCGATAGGGGGTAAGAAGCTGGCGTATGCGATCAGCCGTGTGCTCGCCTTCGCTCGTTGCGGAAAGGGCAAGGACGACCTCTTTCAGAACGACTTGTCCGGGTGTGTCGGGGTGCAATCGTTTTTCAATAGCCTGCAGTAATTCTTTCTCACGGATACTTCCTTTCCCCGAGAGGGTGAGGACGCCGCCGAGTACGAAATAGCGCCCCCTATAGGTACCGGCACGTTCAAGTGCAGAAAGATCCTGGTCTTTTTCAACGAGGAGTAAGAGCGCATCGTCTCGTCTCGGATCTGCGCAGTAGTGGCAGATAGAGGCTGAGGTGCTGGTATAAAAGCGCTGGCAGATTGGGCACTGTTGCACCTCATTCCCCAGTGAGGCGATAAGAGCAGCAAGTTTTGTGCGTTCAGCAGCCGGTGCAGTAAGAAGATGGTAGACGAAACGTTTCCCTTGGCGAGGGCCAATGCCGGGGAAGCGAGCGAGCGCACGAGCAAGTTCGTCGATATGGTCCATCTAGAATTCTCCAGCAAGCCCGCCGTAGCCCGAGGTATCGAGAGGTTGGAAACTGGTGCGTTTTTCGTCGAAGAAAAGTTCAACCATGCCGGTCGGCCCGTTACGATGTTTCTCGATGAGAATTTCGGCGATGCCGGTGCGGTCGCTCTCTTTGTTTGCTTTATCTTCGCGATGGATAAACATCACCACATCGGCGTCCTGCTCAATCGAACCGGAGTCGCGCAGGTCAGAGAGACGAGGTTTCCCGCCGCGCTGTTCGACCGCACGGGAGAGCTGCGAGAGCGCAATGACCGGTACTTCAAGTTCACGCGCAAGACCTTTGAGCGATCGAGAAATTTCGGTTACCTGCTGCACCATCGAGTCAGAGGCTTTCGTCGAGGTTGGCGACATCAACTGGAGATAGTCGACGACAATAAGACCAATACCGCGTTCGCGCTTGAGCCGTCGTGCGACAGCACGCATCGCGAGGATGTTGTTGCCCGGCTTATCATCAATAAAAATCGGGGCTTTCGAGAGTGACTCAAGCGCGTCGCGAATGCGACCAAAATCTTCTTCGCCTTTTACTTGTCCAGTGCGGAGTTTCCAAGAGTCCACGAAAGATTCAGCGGAGAGCATACGGTCGATAATCTGCTCGGAGCTCATTTCAAGTGAGAAGATGCCCACAGGCACATTGTGGCGGACAGCCGCATTTCGAGCGATATCGAGCGCGAATGACGTTTTACCGACTGACGGACGTGCGGCAAGAATCACCAGGTCAGAGGGATGAAATCCTGAGAGAAGGTTATCGAGGGCAGGGAAGCCTGAAGGGACGCCGCGAATGCCATCTTCTCGTTTTGAAAGTGCTTCGATACGATCCCAGGCCTCGTGGACCTTGTCGCCAATAGCGGTGAATTTATGAGCGACGGAAGCATTCCCAATCGCATAAATTGTTTTCTCAGCCTCATCGAGCACCTCCATGGCTTCTCGAGCTTCGTCATACGCCGACTCGTTGATAGAGTATGCAGCATCGATGAGGGAACGCATCAGGTATTTCCGCGAGACGAGATCGGCATAATGGGAAAAATTTCCCGGTGCTGGCGCGGAACTTACAAGTTCTGCAAGGTAGCTACGACTCCCGGCGCGTTCGAGCAGTCCTTGGTTCTGCAGGCGTTCAGAGAGTGAGAGGAGGTCGATCGGTTCGCCGCGGTCAGCGAGCTCGCGCATCGCACCGAAGATGAGTCGATGCTTCTCGGCGTAGAACGAATCTTGGTGAATGAGATCCGAAACGTCGTGGATGGCTTCTGGTTTGAGAAGTATCGCCCCGAGAAGGGCTCGCTCGGATTCGAGAGATTGGGGAGGGATGCGGTCGGATGCCATTCCCCCCATTGTATCAAAGAGTCGTCCGAGTCAACACTTGACCGTCTGGCCCATCATCCACCCGGTAGCCACGGTGTCCAAGATCGTCGCGAATCTGGTCGGCAAGAGCGAAGTTTTTTTCGGCACGGGCGGTTGTGCGACGGGTGAGCAGGTCTTGTACTTCCTGGGGAAGATCTCCGAGCGAGAGTACTTCGGGGGTGGGCGGACTGATGAGCGAGAGCCCAAGATGGGCGTCTGCTGCTTCGATAAGACCCCATTTTTCTTCTGGGGTATACTCCTCGCTTTTGAGTGCTTCCCAGAGTATGCCGAGAGCTTGGGGAGTGGCGAGGTCGTCTCGCAGCACGACGAGAAAACGTTGCTGTATCTCTGATGGCACGCTGGTATGTTTCGCTTCTTTCCCGATCTCCGACGACGTTTTCCAGAGGCGTTCAAGGGCGCTCGCGGCAGCCATAAGAGCATCCCAGGAGAAGGAAAGGGGGGTGCGGTAGTGGGCTTGCAAGAAGAAGTAGCGAAGCGCGAGCGGGTGGAGGCCTTTGTCGGTAATATCAGAAAGATAGACGACATTCCCGAGAGATTTGGAAATCTTTTCGCCCTGCATTGTGAGAAAAGCGCCGTGCATCCAGTAATGCACAAACGTTCGTCCGTTTGCGGCTTCTGATTGTGCGATCTCATTATTGTGATGAATTGCGACATGCTCTTCGCCGCCCGTGTGAATATCGATTTCTTGGCCTAAGAGCGCACGAATCATCGCCGAGCACTCGATATGCCAGCCAGGATTCCCAGCGCCCCACGGAGAGTCCCATTGTTGCAGATCATTCGGTTTCGCTGTGCGCCACAGGACGAAATCGGCAGGATTATGTTTGCCGGTCGCGACTTCGACACGAGCGCCGGCCTCCATCTGTACTCGGTCAATGCCGCCAAGCTTCCCATAGGTGGGGAATTTTTGTGTATCGAAGTAGAGCCCGTCCGGCAGGTGGTACGCAAATCCTTTTTCTTCGAGTGTCTGTGCGAGAGCAATTTGTTCTCGTATGTATTCGGTGGCACGCGGGAAAAGAATATCGTGTGTCTCGACATTGAGAGACTCAATGTCTTCGAGGAACAATTTAGTATAGCGAGTTGCGATTGCGTCAGCGGTCGTGTGTTCCCGAGCAGCTCCGACCGCCATCTTGTCTTCTCCCGTGTCTCCATCGCCAACGAGGTGTCCGACGTCAGTGATATTAATGACGCGACGGACTCGATAGCCGGCTTCGGTAAGAACGCGAGCGAGCGTATCTGAGAAGACATAGGCGCGAAGATTACCGATGTGGGCTCGGTTATAGACTGTTGGTCCGCAGGAGTACATAAGAGCAATGCCGGGGCGCTGCGACACGAATAATTCTTTGTCTCCTGAGAGAGTGTTATGTAGAAGTATGCGTGCCGGGAGTGCCGCCACCTGTGCACCACGGG
>JAKAKH010000040.1 GCA_021824605.1 bacterium | reverse complement strand
ATCGTGACGCCGGAAGGGAGATTGAGGTTCGTGAGGGCCTCAATAACCTTTGGCGACGGATTCATGATGTCGATGAGTCGCTTATGGATGCGCATTTCGAACTGTTCACGAGCGTCTTTGTGGACGAACGTCGAACGATTCACGGTCCATCGCTTGATTTCGGTCGGAAGCGGCACTGGGCCGACGACCACCGCATCAAAGCGAGCTGCCGTATCCATAATCTGCTTTACCGAGAGATCAAGAATCTTGTGCTCATAGGCGCGAACACGGATCCGGAGCTTGTGCTCCACAGGGAGAGCGGGCGCCGCTTTCTTTGAAACACGCTTTGCTTTAGGCTTTGTCTCCGTCTCTGTTTCCATATGAGTATCGATTCGCTTCCCGGCTTACGCCGTAATCTTCGTAACGACACCTGCACCGACGGTCTTGCCGCCTTCGCGAATAGCGAAGCGCTGCTGTTCCTCAAGTGCGACTGGTGCAGTGAGCTTCACCTTGAAGGTGACCGTATCACCTGGCATCACCATTTCCTTGCCCTCTGGAAGCGTCACTTCGCCGGTCACGTCAGTGGTGCGAATGTAGAACTGTGGCTTGTAGCCCGAGAAGAACGGCGTGTGGCGACCTCCTTCATCCTTCGAGAGGATGTACACTTCTGAATCGAATTCAGTGTGCGGAGTGACCGAACCTGTCTTCGCGAGAACCTGGCCGCGATGCACGTCTTCCTTCTTCGTACCACGGAGGAGGATACCGGCATTGTCGCCTGCCTGCCCTTCAGGAAGCTGCTTGTTGAACATTTCGATACCGGTGACGGTCGTCTTCATCGTTGGCTTGATACCAACAATTTCAACTTCCTCGCCAACCTTGATCACACCGCGCTCAATACGGCCGGTGACCACCGTACCGCGACCTTCAATCGAGAAGATGTCCTCAATTGGCATAAGGAACGGCTTGTTCACTTCGCGCTCTGGCATATCGAAGTAAGTGTCCATCGTGTCGATGAGCTGCTTCGCCTTCTGTGCCCATTCGTCGTTCACATCCTTTGCTTCGAGCGCCTTAAGGCCCGAACCGCGGATAATCGGCGTATTTGCACCGTCGTAGCCCTGCTTCGTCAAAAGCTCGCGAATTTCCTCTTCAACGAGATCGACGAGATCTGGTTCATCAACCATGTCTACCTTGTTCAAGAAGACAATGAGTTTCTTAAGACCCACCTGCTTTGCAAGGAGGATGTGCTCGCGCGTCTGCGGCATCACGCCATCAGTTGCGGCAACCACGAGTACGGCACCGTCCATCTGAGCGGCACCCGTAATCATGTTCTTAATGTAGTCAGCGTGTCCTGGCGCATCGATGTGCGCGTAGTGACGGTTTGGTGACTCGTACTCCGAGTGGTGGAGCGCAATGGTGATACCACGCGCCTTTTCCTCAGGTGCACTGTCGATATTGTCGACACCCTCGACACGGGCGCTGTACCCTTCGGCGGACAACATCGAAAGGACGTTGAGGATGCCGGCGGTGAGCGTCGTCTTGCCATGGTCCACGTGACCGATGGTTCCCACATTCAAGTGAGGCTTGCTGCGATTGAATTCTGCCATACGGATAAATTATTTAGTAAATCACGAATAAATCCGACGCGAGTCGGAAAAAGCTCCGGCCAGCTGATTACAGAAAAGCAGACAAGCCAAAGAGCGACGCCAAGATGCGTTCTAGCCACTATACGAGAGCCCCCATAGAAATGCAAGACGCGGTAGTGGGGTAAATTGACTTTATCAAATAAAATGCTACTGTGCTAACGGGATGCTTTAGCCCTTTCATCAAAAACATCGGGGGTACTCGTGAACGACGAAAAAATAGTGCCTGATACTCGAGTAGGAGCAGCGTACAAGAACAGCCTGATTCTGGCCAAGATGGCAGAGGCGGGTCTGAGACGCCAAGCAGACCTTTCTCGAGCAACGGGAGTCAGACCTACCGAGTTAGGAAAGCTCATCAACAAACGTAGATCGCCCAAAAACGAGGACGGCGAGTGGGTGGTAAGCGTGTTGCGGATCGCCGAATTCTTTACCTGCCTGCCGGAGGAGCTGTTCAGCGAACCAGAAAGACACGCGCTGGATAAGGACCGCATCCGTGCTGAGACACACTTCGAAGAGATGCGAGCCATGCTGCTAGAGCAACAGTGCGCGGTCCTCACCGACCCGGTAACACTGGCAGAAACGCGCGAATTGCGCACCGCGCTCGAGCAAGCAATCGGCACGCTTGCTCCAAAAGCGCAGCAGGTGCTGTTCTCCTACTTTGGTCTCGCTGGTCCCGAGTTGACTCTGGATCAGTTAGCGACGAGATTCGGGGTGACCAGAGCACACCTTAAGTTCGTTCTCGCTCGGGCAATTTCCACTCTGCGGCGCTCTCCGCATTCCCTCCGCATTCTCGAGGCTGCAGGAATCGACATCATGTCAGTTCTATGGCGCTAACCTCTCGAAGTTCGGAGAACGGCCACCTTATAGGTGGCCGCTTGTTTTTCTATACAAAAGCACACGACCGGGAACCCCGGTCGTGTGCTTTTCCATATACTAAGACTTATTTTCGCGATGCGATAATGTCCGCGGCGACGTTTTGTGGGACCACGTCATAGTGATCGAACTCCATGGTCATATTGCCACGGCCTTCGGTCATCGAACGGAGTGTTGTGGTGTACCCAAACATCTCGGAAAGTGGCACTTGAGCGTGCACTGCCTTGTTCATGCCGCGATCTTCCATACCCTCGATCTGTCCGCGCTTGCCTGAGAGTGAGCCCGTAATGTCTCCCATGAACTTCTCCGGTACCACGACTTCGACACGCATAATCGGCTCGAGAATAACCGGTTTTGCCTTCTGCGCAGCCTCCTGAAAGGCCATCGATGCTGCAATCTTGTAGGCGATTTCTGAGGAGTCAACATCGTGATACGAACCATCGTAAAGGTCAATCGACACATCAACCATAGGGAACCCTGCAAGGAGACCTCGAGACATCGCTTCACGCGACCCCTTCTCGACTGCCGGAATGAATTCCTGAGGAATAGCACCTCCCTTGATATTGTTGATGAATTCGAAGTGGTCATCGCGAGTGACGTTCTTCGCAACTTTCGCCTCGGGATCAACCGGTTCCATCTTCTTCATCTTAATCTTCACGTGGCCGTACTGACCCTTACCGCCGGTCTGCTTGATGTACTTCCCTTCCGCTTCAGCAGAACCGAGAATCGTCTCGCGGTAGGCCACCTGCGGCTTGCCGACATCTGCCTCCACATTAAATTCGCGCTTCATACGATCAACGAGAATC